>CAYWPV010000009.1:0-28805 GCA_964460265.1 uncultured Muribaculaceae bacterium
CAGCTGTACCCCATTTCCTACAGCGGCGGTGCTCCGGTCCGTGTGGAAGGAATCCCCCTGATGAAAGTCCTCCAGGAAAATGCCAACGTGATGCCTCTCGTGCCGGACAGCAGGGCCCTGTGGCTGGCGTACTTCCTTCTGATAGCGGCGGCGATGATATTCCTCGGGAGGGCCTGTTCCATTTCCAGGATGTTCATATCCATGGGAATGGTGACCCTTTTCAGCGCCGCATTCTATTTCGCGGGATTCGGCATGAGAAGTTTCGCCGACATATTCTCCGCCACCATCTATGCCGACGACGGCCCGTTCTACTCTTTGGGCGGCCTGCTTATCATCAACATCTGGATTTTTACCCTCATCAGCTGTTTCTACATCAGCAGAAAGAAATGGCTCCGTTATCTTGAAGCCGGAAGCTCCCGCGGGAGGGAGATCGGCTATACGGCAGCCATAATCCTGCTCATGTCCGCTCTGGCCGCCTATACCCATTATTCCCTATGCAGCATAGTCGAGAACTCCAACATAAACCTGTCCCTATACCAGGTCACCGGCATCAATGCCGACACGGTGTTCGTGTATCTCTCATACATTTCGCTGCTTCTTTCCATGGGACAGCTGCTGCATATGCTCAGCCCTGTCGCAAGGCACAGGCTCGGCTGGAGGTACAACGTATTCAGCCGTTCGGGACGGGTGCTGCTGTCCGTTGCGGGTGCCGCATATCTTCTTGCCGTAACCTCCACGCTTGGACTCCGGAGAGAAGAAGGACGTACGGAGATATGGGCCAACCGTCTGGCCGTGGACAGGAATCTCGCGTTCGAGATACAGCTCCGCACAATCGAGCAGGCTATCGCCGGAGACGTGATGATTCCCTCGCTGCTTACGGTCGATAAAGATTTCAGCGTGATAATCAGCCGGATAAAAGAGAACTACATAGGAAACCTGTCCGGCGATTACAATGTGAACCTGTACATGTTCAAGGATTCCAGCGCCAACGCCTCAGTCCTGCGCTATTTCAACGACAGGATCAGAAGCGGCACCCCTCTGGCTGACAATTCCAGGTTCATTTACTCCCGATCTTCGGTAGGCAGGGCCCAGTACACGGGCTTGTTCACCTACTACAACCGCGATGTCGGAGTGGTCCGGCTTATCATTGCCATAGAAAGCAAGGCTGACTACGAAAGCAGCGGCTACGAGGCTCTTATAGGCGGCGGCCGTCCGGGAACGGTGGCGCTGCCTCCTAATTATTCATATGCCAAATATCTGGACGACAAGCTTATAGCCTATAGGGGAGAGTACCCCTATCCAACAGTTTTGCACGGAAGACTGAAAGAGTCGGTGGAAACCATCGGCCTCACCCGCATGAGGATGGACAAATATGTCCACTTTGTGAGCCATGTGGCCGACAGCGAATATGTCGTCATCTCCAGAAAGAACATTGACGCCGTGAGGTACATGGTAGCAGGATTCATGATAGCGCTCGGCGCATATTTCGTGTTCAGCATTCCGAGGATAGGGGGCCGCAGGAAACGGCAGTTCGAGAAGAACTATTACAAGCAGAGGATCAACACGGTCCTGCTCGTTTCGCTCATAGCCACGCTTGTCGCCATGGCCTCCATCAGCGTATTGTTCATCTACAGGAGAAACGACTCGAATCTCAAAGACCTCATGGTCGGCAAGATAAACATAATCCAGTCGCTCGTGCAGGCCGACAGCAGGTATTTCTCCTCCGCCTCCGATTTCGCTTCCAACGAATTCCGCAGCGCGCTCGACAATGCAGGGAACTACACCAACTCGGGGATAAGCATCTACACTACGGACGGGAAAGTGCTCATGTCCACTTATTCTGAAATATTTGAACGTCTGACCATCGGGACAAGGCTCAACGGCGAGAGTTACCGCAACATAGTGTATTCCGGCCGGCGCTATTTCATAGACAAGGAGAGAATCGGAGGGCGGAGTTTCTACACAATGTCCGCTCCGGTATTCGACGCGGACGGTGATATGCTTGCGATAGTCAGCTCTCCTTACACGGACGCCGGGCTCAGCTTCAGGGACGATGCCCTCTTTCATGCCTGTTTCGTGATAACGGTGTTTTTCATCCTGCTGCTCTTCACGCGCCTGGTTACGGCCAAGGTGGTGGACAAGATGTTCAGGCCGCTGATAGACATGGGGCGCAAGATGAAACTCGCCAAAACCACGGGACTTGAATACATTGTCTATGACAGGGACGATGAAATAGCCTCCGTAGTGGACTCTTACAACCGCATGGTACACGACCTGTATGAAAGCAGCAAGCAGGCCGCCCAGCTGGAACGCGACAAGGCGTGGAGCGAAATGGCGCGTCAGGTCGCTCACGAGATCAAGAACCCCCTCACTCCCATCAAGCTCCAGATTCAGCGCATCATACGTCTCAAAAGCAGGAACGATCCTTCCTGGCAGGAAAAATTCGACGGCATCATTCCCGTGGTCATGGACAGCATAGACCAGCTCACGGATACGGCCAACGAGTTTTCCACTTTTGCCAAGCTTTACAGCGAGGAACCTGTGGAGATTGACCTGGACAAGCTGGCATCCGATGAGGTTGCGCTTTTCGATGACAAAGACAACATAAGTTTCCAGTACATGGGTCTTAAGGAGGCAATTGTCATAGGTCCCAAACCGCAGCTTACGCGAGTTTTCGTCAATCTTCTGACCAATTCCGTACAGGCCATCGAAGGACGGCAGAAAGAAGAGGAAGAAGAGGGACGGGCGGTGAAGCACGGTCATGTGACGTTGTCCATCAGGAACAGCTCCAGAGACGGATTCTATGACATAGTGTTTGAGGATGACGGTCCCGGAGTGAAAGATGAAAACAGGAGCCGTCTCTTCACGCCGAACTTCACTACCAAGAGCAGCGGCACGGGTCTGGGACTTGCAATCTGCAAAAACATACTGGACCGTTGCGGCGGAGAGATATCCTACAGCAGATCCTTCTCGCTCGGGGGGGCATGTTTTATTGTCCGCTATCCCAGGAAACCTGCTTCGACGCCGCATACCTCCTGAAAACATCCGGATAGGAGATCAAGTATTTTCCGGATCTCGTTTCATCGATGAGATTATTTGCTTATTTTTGTATGTTTTCGCATATTGCGAAAATTTGTATTGGACAGAAAATATTTGATATATGGCACGTGAAATAAAATTTTCTCTTGTTTACCGTGACATGTGGCAGTCTTCGGGAAAATACGTTCCGAGAGTCGACCAGCTTGAAGAGGTCGCTCCTGCCATCATAGACATGGGATGCTTCGACAGGGTCGAAACCAACGGCGGCGCTTTCGAGCAGGTGAATCTTCTCTTTGGTGAAAATCCGAACGTGGCGGTGCGCCGCTGGACGGCACCTTTCCACAAGGCCGGCATACAGACCCACATGCTGGAAAGAGGTCTGAACGCTCTCCGCATGAATCCCGTCCCGGCGGATGTCCGCGAACTTATGTACAAAGTGAAGAAGAAGCAGGGAACGGACATCTCCCGTTCCTTCTGCGGACTGAACGACCACAGAAACCTCAAACGCTCCGTGGAGTTTGCCAAGAAAGGCGGCATGATTTCACAGGTGGCCCTTTCCATAACCTACTCTCCGGTCCATACCGTGGAGTACTACATGGGCGTGGTTGACAAGGTAGTCGAATATGGTGCGGATGAAATCTGTCTCAAGGACATGGCGGGCATCGGCCGTCCGACTTTCCTCGCGCAGCTCACCGCGGAGATAAAAAAGAAATATCCCCATATTCTCGTCCAGTACCACGGCCATACGGGGCCGGGATTCTCTCCGGCATCCATGCTTGAAGTGGCACGCGCCGGTGCTGACTATCTCGACGTAGCCGTGGAACCTCTTGCATGGGGCAAGGTTCATCCCGACGTCATCACCATCCGCGAGATGATGAAAGCCGACGGATTTCTGGTCAAGGACCTTAACATGGACGCATATATGGAAGTCAGAAGCCTGACCCAGAAGTTCATAGATGACTTCCTCGGCTACTGGATCAATCCTTCCAACGCCCGGATGTCATCCCTGCTCGTGGGCTGCGGGCTCCCGGGAGGAATGATGGGCTCCATGATGGCTGACCTCAAAGGATTCCAGGGGGCGATCAACGCTGCGGAAAGAGCGCACGGACGTCCGGAAATCAGCCTCGACACTCTCATGGTCAGGCTCTTCAACGAAGTGGAGTACGTGTGGCCGCGTCTTGGCTACCCGCCTCTTGTCACCCCGTTCAGCCAGTACGTGAAGAACACCGCGCTGATGAACCTGCTCAACACTCTCAACGGCAAACCGAGATGGACTACCATAGACAAGGACACCTGGGGCATGATTCTGGGCAAGATGGGAAAACTCCCCGGAAAGCTTGCTCCCGAGATTGTGGAACTTGCCAAGGAAAAAGGCATGGAGTTCTATACCGGAGATCCTCAGGATGCATACCCGGACGATCTGCCGAGATTCAGACAGATGATGAAGGACGAAGGCTGGGACGAAGGTCAGGATCAGGAAGAACTCTTCGAGTTCGCCATGCACGAGCGTCAGTACAGGGACTACAAGAGCGGTGTCGCCAAGAAGCGTTTCAATGACGAACTTGCCGAACTGAAGAAAAAGGCCGGTGCGCCCATAAACGTGGTGAGACCTGTGGTCGAGATGCCCGAATTCGATGTTAAGGAGTATGCGGAGCGTTATCCCCACGCTGTGCCCGTTCAGGTGCCTGCCAGAGGAAAGCTGCTGTGGCAGATTGACGTGGACGATGCTTCCACGGCGCCGGTCGTCGGCACTGCCGTGAAGGCCGGTGAGCCGGTCGGCTATGTCCAGACGCCCTACGGCATCGAGGAGATTGTGCCCGCCATAGACGGAAGAATCGTCGCCGTTCTCGGCAAACAGGGTAAGGATGTGGTGAAGGCCCAGATAGTTGCCTTTGTACAGTAATGTCTTCTGCCATCTCTCCTGACGGCAATCCGTTACGCATAATTAAAGAGTCCGGACTTTTAAGGTTCGGACTCTTCTTTTTTCAGCGGCTTTTTCAGCGGCTTTTTCAGCGGCGAGGCTGCGTACTGCCCGCGGGCGCTTCCGTAATCTTGTTGTTTTCGATTACTACGTCCTCGAGTTCGTACTGATCCGGATTCTCCACCACGTCAATCGCTTTTCTGGTGCAGGTAACCTCGCAGTTGCGCATGGTTATGTGTCTGCCGTATGACATTGGGATGTCCTTTCTGTCTTTGAGGTCGAAGAACTGAGTCCACGGGTGGACGTAGAAAAAGTTTCCTACGGTGCCCTTGATGTTTTCCACAAGGATGTACTCATAATTCTGCGGCGTGTCCGGACGCATCTTGAGCCAGAGTACCCTGGAAGACCCGGCGGCCTCGCAATTCCGGAGGATGATGTTCCTGCCGCCTACGCATTCGCTGCCGAAAGTGACGAGCGCAGAACCGGGGCCGAACCAGCAGTTCTCCACGAGGATGTTGGAATTGGTCCCGTTGTCCGGGTCCTTGTCAGCCCACGGGCCCTTGCCGCCCTTTATCGCTATCAAGTCGTCGCTGTTCTGGAAACGGCTGCCGATGATGTGCACATTGTTACAGGCATCCACATCTACGCCGTCGGAACTCGGCGCAGGAACCGGCTCCCTGGGAGCGAAGAGAGTTATGTTGTTGATCAGCACATATTCGCATTTGTAGAAATGGGTAGTCCAGAATCCCGGATTCTTCAGAGTTACGCCGTCCAGAGTGACGTTCCTGCTCTTGGCCGCGTAGAAAAGCCTCGGCCTGAGAGCCTCCAGGTTGGTGCAGGCGGGGTTAACTCTGCGCCTTGTCCAGAAATCCCTCCAGAACCGCAGCCCGTTCCCGTCTATGGTGCCTTCTCCGTAAACTGAAAAACCGTCCACGTCATAGGCATTGATGAGGGCTGCTATGTAGTTTTGGATGACACCCTCTATATGCACGGGCACTATTGCGTAGTCTGACACGTCATCGCTTCCTTTCAGCACGGCGCCCTTCTCCAGACAGAGGTGGGTTTTGGATTTGAAGAAGAGCGAGCTCGTCAGGAAAGTCCCTTTCGGTATGACAATCGTTCCTCCGCCTTCCTCCGCCGCTTTGTCTATCACGGCCTGGATTTTCTCCGTCTGGAGCAAGGTGCTGTCGGCCGCGACCCCGTAGTCGGTAATCACATAGCGTACAGCTTCTTTACCGCTTATTTTCGCCGGTCCCTGCGAAAACCATTTGTCCATCTTCGACCCGTCGGGCCAGTTTTCAGCCCTGCACAGGGCAGCCCCTGCGCAGGCGAGAGCTAAAATAAGAATCAGTTTTTTCATATTCTGCAAGATAATCTATAAAAACTCATGCCGGGTTTCCCCGCGCTTTTTAAAGCGGAAGCACCTCCAGAAGGTAGATGGTGTCCAGATTCCAGGTGGCCGCACCGTTGGTGTTTCTGAAAGCCGGCCTTTCGAGAGTCTTCAGCAATCTTTCCCAGGCAGCCGAGGCAGCCTGAGGATCATGATCCATGTAGGCTGCGTATCCGTCCAGCCTTCCGTTGCCGAAGCCGTTTATTTCGTGGTACTTGCGTGCATGGTCGAGCCAGGCCTTCCAGAACTCCGGCACATCGAACATCTCCTTCATCTCCATCGCTACCTCAAATCCCCCCATTATGGTCATGAGGTGGTTCGTGGAAATTGCGTCGGGGTCTCCTTCATAAGTGATTCTGCCTGTGTCGGGGTAGAATCCGAGAGCCTTTGACTTCCCGGTAAGAAAGCCTTGGGGAAGTGCGGCGATGGATTTCATGCCGGTGACGACCATGTCGCGGTAGTGAGGGTCACCCGTCCTTTCATACTGAGTCATCCAGTTGCCTGCATAGGCGAGCCAGTCCGGTCCTATGCGCAGACGGGCAGGAGCGGTGCAGGGATAGATGCTCCTTGGGGCGGCCAGTCTCATGGGATCCACCTTGTACAGAATCTGCTCCGCGTCTTTTGATTCCGCGGCCAGATCGCCCGAACGTTCATCGGTGGTCAGGTAGTACAGGAAGCGGTTCCATTCAGCCTGGCCGATTCTCGCCTCTTTCGCTCCGCATCCCCAGTGGGTTACGTTGTGACGGCTTCCAAGTCCTTTGTATTCACCTATATGGTATGAATCTACCTCCGTCGTGTGTCGGCTCATTGCCGATGCAAGCTCCCACACGTCATGGCGTCCGCTCCTTAGGAATACGTACCACAGCCACAGATTGGAAGCGAGTTCCGTGTTGTCCCATGCGAAACCGCCTACATCGTAGCGCCACACTCCGCGGACATCGTCCATGGAATGCATGAAATCGCCGTAGTTCCAGAGCCCGTACCATTTGAATTCCTCCACCTGCCCTTCGTAGAGGGTGATGAACTCATCGATTTTATCCTCTATCCTGTTGCGGATTTCATTGCTCCTGTCAGGCAGCGACCAGATGCCGAACGCTCTTGCCTCGTGCAGATACTCGGGAGAGGGAAGGAACTGTGCATCTTCAAGCAAAGTTCCGGCATCCGCCGCCACAGCCTCTTTCCCCGGATATGAAGCCATGGGAATGACCGTAAGGATGTTGGTCTTGCCTATGCCATAAGGAGTGCTCATGCCTTCCTGCACATCTTCGTAGCTTGCCTCCAGGTCGTGGGCCACCGTGTCGTAGTGCCTGAGATCCATCGGCTCGGACTCCGGGCTCCAGAACCATACGGTCAGCGACGCCTCGTCGCTGCGTGCTCCCTTCACTTCGAGAGTGGAAGGGTAGAGCTGCCAGAAATTTTTGAGAAAGACCCCGAGACCGCCGCTCACGTCGCCTGCAAAGGCATAGCCTGCCGCTCTGTCGCCGGTAACCGTTCCTATCCACGGCCTGTCCTCCTGCGTTTTCTTGCGGATGGAATAAGAGTTGTCCGTCAGCTGGCTCAGGCGGTAGGAATCCCACTTCGCCCACTTCTCGATCAGAAACTGCCCTTTCTCGTCGAAGAACTCGTGCTGTGGGATGCGTTTGCCTTCCATCTGCTGTTCCTGGTAGATTTTTTCCGGTTGAGGTTTGTCCTTGGGAGCCATGAGCACCCTTCTTCCGACAAGCGGTTCCACGGGCTCTGCCCATACCGAACCTCCGTCACCCACAAAAGCCACATGCCTGTTGTACATTTCTTCTCTCATGGGAATGCGGAAACGTATGCCAAGCGAGCTGATGAAATCCTTGTCCGCATCTCCGTCGAATACGAAAGAATGGACGATGCGGATCTGGTCTGAATTTTTGTAGAAATACAGTCTTACTGTGAACGGAAGCCAATCCCGTCCGTTGCCGGAATGGGTGCCTTCCACTTTTACTGTGCTGCGCACCGCGCCGTTCTGTTCCAGAGAAACCTTTGTCAGTTTGCTGACATACTCTCTTCCTCCTTCGGACGCCACCAGATCCGCCGCGGCGCCTACCATCGTATCCCCGACATACAGGGCGCTGATGATGCTTTCTCCGGATTTCGGAATCACGGCCGTGATTTTTCCTGTCGCGATGCGGTAACTGTCGGGAAGATCCTCCGTCATGGAGGACTGCCGTGCTCCGTTGTCTTTCCTGACTTTTACGAACTCCGCTTTCTCCGTGCCTCCGGGGATGACGGCGGCCACGCCAAGCCATTTCAATGACCCGTCCGGCCATTTTGCCATTGCCCATTGATCCGTGGGGATGTTTTGCCCGTCTGCGGTTCTCAGTTCAAGCGCGGTCTTTTCCGTTACTTCGCCCTTTTTGAAGGGAACGCCGAAACTCACTCCTCTGTCCGATGCCGGAGCCTCTCCGACCCAGTGCAGATCGGCCTTCGCAAAAGGTTCGTCCTTCCATTCTTTGTAGCTGAAATTCTTTATCGCGGTGCGGGACAGGGTAGTGCGGAATCCGAACCACCCTTCCCTGTAGGGTGCGGAATCTCTGTAGTCGAAAAGCAGTCTGCCGTCAAGCCAGTACTGGATTTTTTCCCCTTCCGCTACCAGCTTTACGTGATACCACCTGTCCGCCTCAAGCAGGTGATCGGCATCCGTGTATTCTTTTACCAGCGCGGGATCGGGATTGCCGTCATATCTGCGGAACCTGGTCGTGGTGTTGCCGTTCCCGCCGTATCCGACGTAATACAGCCTCATTGAAGAACAGTTCGCAAACACCCCGTTCCTGTCCTTGAGACGGGAGAAAACGCTCTGCGCCTTGGGGTCTGAAGCCATCCAGAAACAGTTCATGTCGCTCAGCCTGTCGCCTTCTCTATCATTGAATACTTTAGCATCATATTCAATAACGACATTGCCGGACATCTTTTGTCTGTACCACATCGTCAATCCCTTGGGAGCGGTGATTTCACAAATCCCGTCCTTCGCTGACAGCCTGTAGTCGGGAGATTCCGACTCGACCTGCCAGTACTTCGCAATCTTGCCGTTGTCAAATCCCGTCTCCGTCTGCGCCGAGAGCAGACCCGGGCACAGCAGGGCGGAAATCAGCAGTAATTTCAATCGCATAAAAGATTATTTGTTCAGGTTATTTGTTCAGCTGTTCCTTGAATTCCACTTCCACGATTCTGAGCTCATGGTTCGGCTTGTCCGCATCTTTGGCTTTGAACAGATCCAGCTCTCCGGCCGCGGGAGCCACCACCTCCACTATGCCGCTGAAAGCATCGCTTTCCGAGGCGCTGCCTTTAAGCCTTATGGTCATGTCCCTGGCCATCACCGGTTTGACGGGAATGTGCACATATCCGAGAGACTTTTCGGTTTCGCCCGACCACACCAGCTGGTCGCCGGCGTAGATTTCCAGAGGATAGCTCCTCATTCTCCAGCCCGTCAGCTTTATGCAGACCTCGTCCACCTGAGCCATTCTGCCGAAATTGTATTTTATCCACGCGGTGGCGGGAGTGCCGTCGTTGGTCCATTCGCTCAGTTCGTTGTCATCGTAGCTTTTGGCCGCGTCGGCTGCGTTGGCTCCGGCCTCGGCGGAAACAATCTCCACATCCACGGCTCTGTCGCTGTAGGACTGACCCGCAGGCGTTTCTCCTCTTGTCAGACGGCCCTCCAGATGGTCTCCGGGAATGAATCCGCTCACGCCGCCCTTTACCTCATAGGGAAGCGTTTCAAGCGAGATCTCCGCTCCTTCCAGACCTTCGGACGAAGCCTTCAGCGTCACCTTTCCTGCCTTGACGGTGGAGCGGACAATCGCCCTGTTCACTCCGCATTCTACGGGAAAGTTCTTGGCAAGCACATAGTTCCCGGGACCCTGCGCGATACCTCCCCTCCATTCGGCAGGACCGTCCAGTTCGTAACGGATCATATTGTCGGCAAGCGGACATCTTCTCCCTTTGCTGTCCACAACTTCCACTTCTATAAGCGCCACATCCGCTCCATCGGCCTTCCATCCGTCAGGGTCGACGTTTTTTGAAAGCCTTATGGCAGCCGGAGCGCCTGCGGTCTCCAGGCTGTATCTTGCGACTTCTCTTCCGCCGTTGTAGCCCACGGCTTCAAGTTTGCCGGGGGCAAACCCAACATTGTCATAGACATACAGGAATTTGTACTCGTTCCTTCCGTCCGGCAGCTCTTTCCCGTTCAGGAAAAGCTTGGTCTCGTCTGTGTTGGAAACTACGTAAACGGGCTTGACCGTGCCGTTGTCATAGTTCCAGTGACCTATTATGTATATATGCGGATTCTCGACGTCCACCCAGCCGTCCCACATCACCTGATGGACATGGTAGCTGTCCTTCGGAATCCTCAGCGGATCCGTCACTCCGCTTCTCCGGTAGTTCTCGACACCTCTGTAGTGGGTGTTGGAGTCCGAGAAAATAATCTTCACTCCGCCGGAGCTGACCCGGGAGCCCGAACCGGGACGTTCCAGGTAGTAGTCATACCATCTTCTCACATGCTCCACCGCAAACTCGTCCTGGTTGTGGTTGTATGGGGCGGCATTTCCTGCTACCGCCTTGCCGGAAGATGCCGAATGGAAGGTGCTGTTGCCTTCTCCCTCCTTGTGGAAGGGGTAGGAATATGAGTCCCAGTACTTTCTCAGTCCTTCATCACGGCAGTACTCCATGGCCCAGAAGGGAGAATGTGCGCTCTTGTTTATGTAGAGCATCTCTCCTCCGTACTCGGATTCCCTGATGTCGAGCATCTCACGGCTTCCGATAGCCCTGCCCCCGTAAAAATCATATTTGTCACGTATCTCCCTCATTTCCAGGATATGGTCGCGGCTGATGGACTCGTTTCCGCATTCGTAGAAAATAATCGAGGGGTTGTTTCTGTTGTAGATTATGGCGTCGCGCATGAGTTCCTTGCGCTGCTCCCATTGACGTCCCCGGCAATCCTTCTCGGCATCACCTGCCGGCATCGCCTGCATAAGGCCCACTCTGTCGCAGGATTCTACATCCTGTTTCCATGGAGTGACATGCATCCAGCGCACGAGATTGCCGCCGCACTCCACCATGAGCCCGTTTGAGTAGTCGCTCAGCCACGCCGGCACAGACATGCCGAGCGCCGGCCATTCATTGGAAGTCCTCTGGGCGAATCCGTGGATCATCATGACCCTGTCGTTCAGCCAGAACTTGCCTTCTGCGAAACGTGTCTTGCGGAATCCTGTCCTTGTGGAAACTTCGTCCACCGTCTCCCCGTCCACCTTCAGGGCGGTCTTTATATTATATAGGTATCCGTAGCCCCAGCTCCAGAAATGCACTCCGGAAAGTTCGGCTGAGGCCTTCAGCGTCGCGGTCTCTCCTCCGTGAACGGTAACGGGGTCGGAACCGAAAACTTTGAGCAGGGAGCCGTCCCTGTCATAGACGCTTGTCTCGTAGGAGACGCTCAGGTCCTTGCCGCTCTCGTTCCTGACCTCGGACTCGGCATTAAGGGTAATCTCCCGGCTTGCCACACGGATGTCGGAAGCGTAGATGTACACTCCCGTGGTCCCGAGATTGGAGTACAGCGGAAGGGTCTGGTACAGCTTTCCGGTGATGTGAAGCCATACGTTCTTTGGCAGTCCGCCGTAGTTTGCGTTGAAATTGTTGTTGTCCCACTGGTACTTTACGCCGGTGGAGCGCTCCGGATAGTTCCAGTCGTTGTCCACTCTCACGGCTATGACATTCTCTCCGCTCTTCACGAGAGAACTTATGTCCATGCCGAACGCCATCACTCCGTTCTCATGCTGTCCCGCGAGTCTGCCGTTGACATACACGTCCGCACCCTGCCGTGCACCTTCGAATTCTATGAAAACCTTTCCGGCCTTTGCCTCCCTGGGCAGACTGAAATGCTTACGATACCAGACAATCGTGTCGGTGAGGTCCCGGATGTCGTTTTTGAAAGCTTCGTCTTCGTTGAAAGCATGGGGAAGAGTCACGCTTTTCCATCGGGAATCGTTGAAGGAAGGCTTTTCCGCGCCTGCCGTGTCACCGACCTTCAGCAGCCATCCTGAGTTGAAATTGAGTTTCTCACGTGCACCGGTGCTTACGGAAAGCAGGAGCAGCATGAACAGGATAAATTTGTTTTTCATCTATGCTAAGCAGTTTATATTCTTTTTCTAAAAAATGAAGGTTGTTTTGTAAAGGTAAGAATAAATATCGGTGCAAGCTGCCGGACAGTGGAGGCTGTTCTTTGAATAATGCGAAAAAAACTTTGTTTTTTGAGATAACCTTTGTGTAATCTCAGTGAATTGACTAAATATGTAATCGGGAATCCGGGGTTCTCCATAAAACCGGATTTCCTGACAACGCTAAAACGACTCACTGTTTAATCTGTCTTAATGAAAATCAGCAACATCCCACTTGGGGTCGGTATGCTTGCCGCGGCAGCGGCTGCTCTTCCGGCAGAGGCCGACGAACCCGTTCAGAAGGAAAACGGCAAGATGAACGTACTGTTTATCATGTCGGATGACATGCGTACCGACTGGAACTGTTACGGTACTCCCCAGATGCATACTCCAAATTTTGACAAGCTTGCATCGCAAGGAGTCCTGTTTCGGCACAATTACTGCCAGTACCCTCTCTCCGGCCCGTCGAGGACGTCGCTTCTTTCCGGACACAGCCCCGTGTCCACAAAGATCTATGACAACGCTCCGTGGTGGGGCGCGGATCATCCGGAGTGGCACAGCCTGCCCATGTATTTCAAGGAAAACGGCTATACGACCTATGTGTCCGGCAAGATCTTCCATTCCGGCATAGAGGACAGCGATGCATGGGACTTCGGCGGATGGCCGCGCAGGCGAAACACCGGTGTGGGCGACTTCAAGCCTTCCTATGTTTCCGATGAAGAGCATCGCCTCTGGGTAGAGTCCCGGGGAGGTGGCAAGAACCTCATGAAAATCAACGGCAGGAGGGAGATGCTTCCCACCGATGAATACAATGTCGGGCACGGAGCGGAATCCGATCGCTGGGGACCTGACGAATACGCCTATGCCAGCGAAACTGAAAACACCGACAAGGCAATCCGATACATAAAGGAAGCGGCCGGCAAGGACGAACCCTTCTTCATCGCCTGCGGCTACTCCAAGCCGCACACGCCCTGCCTTGCTCCGCAGAGGTTCTTCGACCTCTACGATATAAACGACATTCCGGTTGCGGAAGATTACTGTTCCTATCCTATGGTGCCGAGAGGATTCCCCAAGGCGTCCATAAGGGAGATCAACGCCGATGTGTTCATCAACCGCCGGGCCAGCTACGATGAGGCGCGTGCCTTCACTCTGGCCTATTGGGCCTGCATAAGCTATGTCGACTGGAACGTGGGCAGACTCATAGCCGCCCTGGACGAGGCCGGACTGCGTGACAGCACTATAATAGTGTTCTGCGTCGACCACGGATTCATGCTCGGCGAGAAGGGCAAATGGTCCAAGGCCGGTTCCCTTTGGGAAGAAGGCACCAACACACCCCTTCTGATAGTGGACCCGAGGGCTAAGGGTAACGGCAGGGCGACTTACCGTATAACGGAAAACCTTGACATCTACCCCACGCTCGTGGAACTTTGCGGACTTCCGGAAAACAAAAGTCTTGAAGGCAAGAGTTTCGCCCGTCTCCTTGACGATCCCGATGCCGAATTCGACAAACCGGCGTATTCGGTGTGGAACAATCACGGCAAAGGCGTGTCGGGAGTCGCCATAAGGACCGAGAAGTGGCGCTATGCCGAATTCTACAGCAACGGCGGCGGAGCGATGCTTATCGACGAGGTCGACGACCCCAAGGAACTTGTCAATCTCGTGGACCAGCCCGAATACAAGGAGCTCGTCGCAAAGTTTCATGAAATGGCCCAAGAATATGTGAAGGGGCAGCGTGAACTTACGGCGGAGGAAGCATCTGCCCTCTGACGGCATTCAGGAACAGGTGCTTATCTGTTGTGCTAAAGTTTTTCCGTTCCCGTGCACGGAATGAGAAAATAATATTATATTTGTGGAATTGAAAGCAAAAAAGTCGTTGAAAATTAAAATTTTAGATTGCATAAGAATTGACATTGCATAATTATTAACCAACCAAATCAAGATGAATCAATTATTCTCCGTAGGCCACAAAGCGTTGGTTGCGCTCATGGCTTGTATGGCTTTATTCATCGGAACTTCCGCGTTCGCGCAGAACACTTCCAAGGGTAAGGTCGTGGACACGGCAGGACAGCCGGTCATTGGAGCAGCCATCGTAGAGGTCGGCAATCCTACCAATGGAGCCGTCACCGACATCGATGGTAACTTCGAACTCAAGGTTGCGTCAGGCAAAGAGCTTGAAGTATCCTGCATAGGTTATGCTACGAAGAGAGTTACTTCCGCAGCGACCCTTTCCATCGTTCTGGACGTTGACAACGAGATGCTCGAAGAGACCGTCGTCATCGGTTACGGTACCGTAAAGGTAAGAGACCTCACCGGTTCCGTCTCCACGGTCAGTTCCAAGGAGCTTGAAACTCCTGTGGCAAACGTCGCGCAGGCCCTTCAGGGTAAGATGGCAGGTGTCGTCGTCACCATGAACGACGGTACTCCCGGTGCGGAGCCTCAGATCCGCGTGCGCGGTGCAAAGTCCATCACCCAGAGCAACGACCCTCTCTACATCGTGGACGGTTTCCCCGTGAGCTCGCTCGCCAACGTTCCTGCTGACCAGATCAAGTCCATAAACGTCCTCAAGGACGCCGCCGCGACCGCGATCTACGGTTCCAGAGGTGCTGCGGGTGTCGTGCTCGTCACCACCAAGAACGCTACAGAGGGTGTGACAAGCGTATCCTACAACGGCTACATCCAGATCAAGGACTCTTCCATGAACGTACGTGACGTCATGGATCCTCTTGACTATCTGAAGTTCTCTCTCGGCTATGCAAGGGACTACAACTCGACCAACTACGACAACATGCTCGACTACTTCGGCATGCAGGACGCTTACGGTCACGGTGCAGTCAACAACTACAGCTACTATGCCGGAGCCAAGACCCACAACTGGCAGAAGGATCTTTACAAGACCGCCATCTCCCACAGCCACAACCTGACTGTCAGCAACGGCACCAAGAAGAACCAGACTATCTTCAGCCTCAACTTCCTGAACGATGACGGTACCGTCATCAACTCTTCCTACCAGAGGGTCAACGCTTCCATCAAGACGATCGAGAAGCTCACCGACAGGTTCAACATCGAGCTCAACGCATCCTATTCCTACAACAAGGGACGTTTCGCGCAGAGAGTTTCCTCCGCTTATCAGTTCCGTCCTATCGACAACCCTCAGGGCAACGCCGAGAATGTGGCCGGTTTCGGTAACGGTTCATCCTACGTTGAGCAGAGCTACAACCCGAAGGAACTCACCAACAACACCAAGGACTGGGACATCTCCCATCGTTTCCGCGCCATCGGAGCCGTGAACTATGAGCCTGTCGATGACCTCAAGCTCCGCAGTGAAATCGGTCTCGGCGGCACATTCAGCAAGACTGAGACCTACAACGGCGGTTACGGTAACGAGACCAACAGCGCGAGCCAGAGGAGAAGCGAAAGCGGCAACCTCCACTGGACCACCACCGCTTCCTACAAGATTCCGTTCCAGAATACCCGTCACAGCATGGATGTCATGCTCGGTAACGAAATGATCACTTCATCAGGCAACTACATGCGTTTCTACGCGGAGAAGTATCCTGACGGGTTCGACCGTTCGCACACTCTCGCCATGCTCAACCAATACACCGGTGACAGCGCTCTCACCACCAATGTCGATGTTCCCGGACGTTCCGTTTCATTCTTCGGCCGTCTGAACTATGGCTTTGACGACAAGTACCTCTTCACCGCTACGCTCCGTGCCGACGGTTCTTCCAAGTTCACTTCCAACAACCGTTGGGGTTACTTCCCCGCAGCCGCTTTCGCATGGAGAGCCATTGACGAGCCTTTCCTCGAGAGCGCGAAGGGCTGGCTTTCCAACTTGAAAGTGCGTCTTTCCTACGGTGCCACAGGTTCCGACCAGATCAGCGCGAACCTTTGGAGAGAGACCTGGCAGCTTTCCACCTCTGCGTCACGCTACACCATCAGCAGCAGCCGCACTGGCACTGAAGGCGACTACGGTTTCGCATACTATCCCAACTCCATGATGGAGAACAACGACCTCAAGTGGGAGACCACCATTTCCCGCAACTTCGGTGTCGACTTCGGTTTCTGGGATGACAGACTTTACGGTACCGTCGATGCATACTGGACAACCACCAAGGATCTGCTGATGCCTGTAGCCGTCAACTCCTCCACCGGTTATTCCTACCAGTACCAGAACATGGGAAAGACCTCCAACAAAGGTATCGAGCTCTCTCTGGGCGGGGACATCATCAACAATGACGACTTCTCCCTCAGTGCAAACCTCATATACAACTACAACGTCAACAAGATCGATGAGCTTGCTCCTTCAGTGATGGTTACTGAGTATGGCCAGTGGGCCAGCTCGGAGCACTCTCCCGGCAACGGTGAGTTCGTGCTCCGCGAGGGCCATGGAATCGGCTACATCCGCGGTTACAAGTACGAAGGCTGGTACACCACCGACGACTTCAACTACGATGCTTCCACAGGTGTCTATACTCTGAAAGAGGGAATTCCCGACTTCGGTAACGACTCTTACTGGACAAGCTTAAAGACTCCTGCCGGTCAGTCCGCCTTCCCCGGTGCCATCAAGATCAAGGATCAGGACGGAAACGGCGTTCTTGACGAGAACGACATGTACTACGTGGGTGAAATGACCCCGAGGTCGACCGGTTCCTTCAACCTTAACGCTACATGGAAGGGCTTCGATCTCTCCGCCAACTTCAACTACCAGATCGGCGGCATGATCATGAACTACCAGTCACTCCAGTCAACTTACGGATCAAAGGACAACCGTTTCGGTGCAAACCGTATGGCATTCGTGGCCGACGCTTATTCACCGTACCGCTGGAACTCGGCCGGTCAGCTTGAGTTTGTTTCGGATCCTTCCGAGCTTGCTCAGATGAACGCTCACGCCAAGATGCACATGCCTTCTTCCATGAAGGGATTCCTCATCGACAAATATCTCGAGGACGCTTCCTATCTGCGTCTCAAGACCGTGACCCTCGGCTACACTCTTCCCAAGAAGATTGCCAAGAAGGTCGGCATGAACAACATCAGGGCGTACTTCACCGCTACCAACCTCCTCACCTTCACAGGCTATTCAGGTCTTGACCCTGAGGTCAACACCAGCAGAAGCTCTTCTTACGGTATGCCTACTCCGGGTATCGACTACAGTGCATATCCTATTGCAAAGTCCTATACCTTCGGTCTTAATATTACACTGTAAACTTGACTGAAAATCAGCAAAGAAATGAAAACAATAAGTAAAATAATTCTTGGGGTTATCGCCGGAGCAGGTCTCTACTCCTGTGACAGCTATCTGGATACCAATTCCCCTTCAGTTGTGGACGGTGAGTTCGTGTTCACCAGCTACGCTACGGGATCAGCGGTCATGTTGGGTGCTTACGACCTCTACGTGGACGTAATGAACAACGGTATGCCGGTCAATTTCGAGGATATCGGTTCCGATGTCGAGAGATGCTCCGTAGGCCTTATCGCCGACCTTGTCGGTGCCGCTCAGCTCTACGGCGGAAACAACGGTGCCTACGAGGTCGAGAACTTCAACGTCACGACCAAGTCGCTCCATCAGTGGACCAACATGTACAGCATCATAGCCCGCTGCAACCAGATTATCTACAACGTGGAGAAAAGGTCTGATTTCGATCAGATTCTCGCTTCCGCTCCCAACGAGTGGTCTGACCTCCTCGGACAGGCCTACACCATGAGAGCCAACGCATACTACGACCTCATCCGCTGGTACGGAGACTGCATCTACATCTACGAAGCCCGTCAGAGTTCCAACGATCTGTCTTCCCGTCACGCTGTCATGGAGAAGGAACTTGCCAACCTCCGCAAAGTCGTCGATGGCAACTACATGTATTCCGTCGGTCAGAACAACCATCTGCCCGACCAGATGACCCGCAACTTCGCGGAAGGACTTATCGGCCGTATGTGTCTCTATGAGGCTGGTTATCAGATTCATCGCACTGATGCCGGATATGGTGATGCTTTCTATGTGGACGGAGACGGCAACCAGATTTCGTTCGATGTCTGGGGAACTTCCTCTCTCGGCAGAAACTCCGTTTATTCCCGCCGTTCCGACTGGAAAAAGTTCTACACCATGGCCCTCCCTTACCTCAGGGACGCGGTCGACAACCCCGGCGGAGTCAAGCTTGTGACTGAAGATCCCCGTTCCGACAGCGAGGGCCGTTACTACAACAACCCTTACCAGTATGTGTTCGACCAGATGAACAAGCTTGTCATGTCCGACGAGTCTGTATACGAGGTGTCCATGAAGCAGAACGGCGGTGCCTCACGTATCGCCTACAACTTCGGCCGTGGCTCGAACGGCGGCAGTCCGGCATATCCTCCGAAAGCAAACGCTCAGGTTTGCTCCTATCCCCTTGTTTATTACAGCATGTTCGACCCCAAGGATATGCGTCGTGACGTTTCTCTCTCCGTTACCGGTTCCACCGGTGCGGGTGCCGAGATTCTTTACAACTACAGCCTTTCCAACAAGGTTACCCTTGGCATAGGAATGAACAAGTTCGACCTCAACCGTCAGGACAAGGACACCTATGATCCCCGTCAGCTTTACAGCGGAATCAGCTTCCCTGTCATGCGTCAGTCCGACATCATCCTCATGTACGCCGAGGCTCTTGCCGTATCGGGTGATGATGCTGCCGCCCAGGCACAGCTCCGCAAGGTACATGACAGAGCATTCAACTACTGCACCGATGCCGAAAAGACCCGGAAGTTCAACGAGCTTCTCGCCAATGCCCAGCCTATCGACGGCATGAGCCAGACATTCAATGCGGTAATCGAAGAGCGTAAACTTGAGTTCGTAGGTGAAAACCTCCGTCGCCGTGACCTTATCCGTACCGGACTTCTCCCTAAAGTCGCCCACGACATGCGTGCCGAGCTCGTAGCCGACATCGCCGAGATGAAGGCCAACGGTTACGTCCAGTTTGACAACGGTTATCAGTTCCCCGCATACGTATGGACCAAGCTGGTCGATGCGAAAGCCGAGAAAGGCTACCGTCTCACCATGCAGTGCCCTCCCGGACAGGAAGACGATCCGCTTCTCTATCCGAGCTGGAGAGGCCAGAACGATGACTGGTCCGCTCTTGCGGAAAACTACCAGACAGGTGCTTCAAGAAACGTTACCGCAGGCAACAATACCAACCTTGCCATCAAAGGTCTCTTCAAATACATCGTTCCCGGCAGCGCCGAGGCGCAGGCTCTGGAAGCAGAAGGTTACAAGCAGACTCCTTGGGGTGTCCTCCAGTATCAGAAGGCTGACGGCTCCGCTGATGCAGTTACCGAGGCACGCTGGGGTTCGGAATTCATGCTCGGTTACACCGATGCCATGTATGCTGCCAAAGAACCTCCTGTGTACGTTGTGTTCATGAAGAACGACGTTTGCCAGACCACCGGCCTTACCAACGGATACGGTTTCAAGAGCAAATAATCTTACTGAATATTCCATGGGGCGTTCGCCCATGGAGCCTGAAGGAGGCGACTCTTATGAGCCGTCTCCTTTTTTTGCAGCATTGTTTTTATGCAGCATTCCCTTTTGGGGGCACTGGTCTATCCGGTGCACGCAAGAAACGCCGTGCCTCACGCACAAAAAAACTCCGCACCTTGAAGAGGAGCGGAGCCGCATTTGCCGAAATTTGTCAGTCCATATGGAATCTTTCGTCCAGCGGAATCGAAACCGGGGAGTTGTCGGGGTTGACCTCCATGATGTCAGCCATGTAGTCCCACCATTTCTGGACTATAGGATTGCTGCCCTGGTCCTGAGAACCGCCGCCGTCTCCGTCCACTTCCTGGTAGGCGAACAGTATGTTTGTCTCCTTGTCCCAGTAGATGGAATAGTTGTGCACTCCCGCGTCTGACAGCAGTTTTCTCATTTCCGGCCAAAGAGCCGCATGTCTGCGTTTGTACTCTTCCTCACAGCCGGGTTTCAGATACATCTTGAAAGCTTCTCTTCTTGTTGCCATAGTTCTATGTTTTACAGTGATTATTCTCCTTTAAAGATAGCGATTATTTCCTATCTTTGTAAAGGTCTCCACTGAAATTCCAAACAATATGTCATTCAGAAAAATAGCCTTATCGGTCCTGCCGTTCGTGCTTGCCGTGTCATCTTATGCGGCAGGTAATCCCATTGCAGACGGCGGACAAAGAACAGAAAGGGAACGTTGGGTGGCCCTGATGGACAGGATCGCACGTCCTGTCATAAGTAACCTGAGTGAAGGAACTCTCGTGAAAAACATGCCCTTCGAATCGTTAAGCGATGATCCGGGACGCAAGGAGGCTTCTCATCTGGAAGCTTTCGGCCGTACGCTTTGCGGAATAAGCTCCTGGCTTGCCCTTGGGCCGGACGAAAGCAAGGAGGGACAGCTCCGCACAGAATACATTGCCATGGTGTCCAAGGCCATGGGCAATGCGGTTGACCCCTCCTCGCCCGATTATCTCACCTTCGGACGCGGAAATCAGCAGTCCCTCGTTGATGCCGCTTTCCTTGCCCAGGGTGTTCTGCGCGGGGGAGAATGGATATGGCCCCGTCTCGACAGCCTCACTCGGCAAAGGCTCGTGACGGAATGGAAACGCAGCCGCACCATAAAACCCTACGAAAGCAACTGGTTGCTTTTCGCTTCCATGGTGGAAGCTGCCCTTCTCGAATACACGGGCGAGTGCGACATGGACAGGCTCACGTACGGTGTGAATAAATTCATGCGCGAAGGTTGGTACAAAGGGGACGGACTCTACGGAGACGGCCCAAGTTTTCATCTCGACTACTACAACAGCATAGTAATCAGTCCCTTGCTTACGGATGTGCTTGCTGTGATGGTTAAACACTCTCTGGCTGCCCGTACGGATCTGGACTCGCAGTTGCAGCGCGAGGCAAGGCTCGCCGAAGAATTGGAAAGGCTTGTCTCTCCGGAGGGAACCATTCCTGTCGTAGGACGCTCAATCGTTTACAGATCGGGCCTCTATCATGCGCTTGCCCATGCGGCGCTGCTCCGGAACCTTCCGGAAAAGGTAACCCCCGGACAGGCCCGTTCGGCCATGTCGGCTGTCATCTTCAGATTCTTCGAAAGCCCTGCCAATTTCAGCGGCGAATGGCTTACAGTAGGATTTGCCGGCCATCAGATAAACATGTCCGAAGCCTACATCAACACGGGAAGCCTTTACATGTGCCTTGCGGCTTTCCTTCCTTTGGGGTTGTCCCCGGACTCTCCTTTCTGGAGTGATGAAGAACGTCCATGGACGGGCAAGAGAGCATGGGAAGGCTATGATGTGGGAGCGGACCATGCATTAAGAGATTAATGATAAACGGATATGAAAAAGACTTTTATTTTTGCGGCTGCTCTTGCAATTGCCGGCACCCTCGTTTCCTGCAAGAGTGAAGAACAGAAACTGACGGAACTTGTGGACAAGGCCTTGGAAGCTTCCGCCGTGCGCGCCCATGTGCTGGCTGAGAACTTGCTGCCCGAAGAAGGGCTGCTGCCCAGAACGTTCGAAGGCGGGAAACTTCAAACATGCAGCTATCCCTGGTGGGTAAGTGGTTTTTTTCCGGGCACGCTGTGGATGCTTTCGGAACAGTTCCCCGCTGACACGCTCCTGAGGACACGTGCCGAAGAATATACCGCACGTGCTGAACCCGCCCGGTGGTTGACAAACACCCACGATCTCGGTTTCATGATTTACTGCAGTGCAGGTCAGGGCTACCGGATAACTGGCGGGCAAAGATATTTGGACGACATCCTCAACGCATGCAAATCCCTGTCCACCAGGTATAATCCAAGAGTGGGACTGATCATGTCATGGAATCCGAGCGAAAAATGGCGCTATCCTGTAATCATAGATAACATGATGAATCTGGAGATGCTCATGTTCGGGGCTGAAAAGTCCGGAAACGACAGTCTCAGGACAATAGCCCTTTCCCATGCCGAAAAGACCATGAGAAACCATTTCCGCAAGGATTACAGCTCCTACCATGTGGTTTCCTTCAATCCCGAAACAGGGGAGGCGGAAGCACACCAGACTGCTCAGGGCTATGCCGATGAATCAGCCTGGGCTCGCGGACAGGCCTGGGGACTTTACGGCTACACCATGATGTACAGAATGAGCGGAAAACCCGAATTCATGGAACAGGCACGCCACATCGCGGCTTTCATAGCGGACAATCCGAACCTGCCCGAAGACGGCATCCCGTATTGGGATTTCAACGCTCCCGACATTCCGTCCGCGCTCAGGGACGCATCGGCCGGAGCGGTCATGGCATCCGCCTATCTGGAATTGAGCACTTATGTGGACGGAGAAGAGTCGGAGCGCTGGAAAAGCCTTGCAGTCAAACAGATAAAGACCCTGTCCTCTCCCGAATACTTCGCCGGTGAAAACGAGGAGGGAGGATTCATTCTCAAGCACAGTGTAGGCAACAAGCCCAAGAATTCTGAAGTGGACGTTCCGCTTACCTATGCGGACTACTACTATGTAGAGGCACTTGTACGCCTGAAATCGCTTCTTTCTGCCAAATGATTTCAACCTGCCTTCGGCTGCCTGAGATCTGTATGCGGACGAGAACCCGTAGGGCGTTTGAATGGCGATGACGGCAGTTGGAGGCCGCGGAGGCGGAAGGTCTGAAGAACGTGAAAAAAGAAAGCACCCCAAAAGTTAGATACAAAACTTTTGGGGTGCAGTTCACTCGGCCTTTTATGGCTGAAACAAGTTTAGTCCTGGTAGTAAGGAAGCTGGTAGAGATCTACCATTATGAGGTTGAGCCTCTTTCCGTCCGAGTAGTGTCCGCTCTGGAAGCAGAGATAGCGTCCGTCGGGGCTGAAGAAAGGCTGCGCATGGTCAGGAGTCATCTTCAGGTCGGAAGCGATCTGATATTTGTGACCGGTAGCCACGTTGATGATCCACACGCTGCCGCCGAAGGTGTCACCGCAGGCCCATTTGTTGTCACGGGTGGAGTTGCAGTGCCAGAAACCGCGTCCTGTCAGCTGAGAGCTGCGATCCTTGTCCATCTCCACGTTGCCGAGGCAGTCCACGTCGTTGGTGCGGAGGTTGATGCGGAAGATGCCGGTGGCCTGTTTGCGGAGCCTGTCCTGCCATCCGAGAACGTTGAAATAGACATAGTCCTCAGTGCCGAAAGTCTCGTGGGTCACCCAATCCAGAGGAGTCTCCTTGTAAAGAGGCTTGTACTCGTCTGTGTTGGCGTCGCAGTACCACATTCGCTGGTCGGCATCTCCGCCTGTCTCGTTGCAGAACAGGATTTCGTTGGGTTTGAAGCGGCTGCACTGGATGTGACCGACCTTGAAGTCCATGTCGCAGATCTTGGTCACCTCGCCTGTGCGGAGATTCATCTTGCGGAGGCCGCTGAGGCTCTGAGAAACTTTCACGGGCTGGTCATCGCGGGGCTTGAAAGCCTTGGCGTTCATGGCCGCGATTTCTTCGGGAGTGCCCTCGCGGGTAACGGTGATGTAGGCGTAGGTGTCATCGCTGTTTATGCACCATCCGCCGGGACGTCCCATTTCAGGAGACTCCTGGAAAGAGCCTATCTTCTTGAGGTAGCTTCTGAACTTGCCGGCCTTTTCCGCTTTCGCATCCGCGAACAGCTTGTCGAGATCCATTACATATAGAGTCCAGCCTTCTTTCTTCTCGTTGATGTTCAGGTACATCTTGTTGCTGACGTTGGAAAGGAAGGTGGAACCTACCATGCCGTCGGTAGCCTGAATGATGTTGCCGCTGGCCACTTCGATGAAGAAATATTGGGTAGGGGAGAATTTGCGGGGAGGTTCTCCGTTCGGCCCGGGCTTTTTGAACCATTCGGGGATTTCGATGTCACCGGTGGTCTCTCCGCGGGCGGACGATCTGAACATGAGGTAATTGCCGTCCGGTGTCCACATGGGATCGGTCTGGTAGATGAATTTGTCGTTGCCCTCGGTCTTTGTGAGAACCCTTAGGGTAACGCCCGTCTGCTCATCCTTCAGATACTGGCTCTCGGAAAGAGTGAACTTTCCGAACTGTGCGCTTGCCGAGAATACGCTTATGCATAGGACGGCAGCTGAGAAAATGAACTTTTTCATAGTGCTATTTGTAGTGTAAAATTGAGTTTTCTGCTTTATGGTGCAATGGAAAACATGCCTAATTTAACGATATTTTACGACATAAACTATGAATTTTGCTTTTTTCCCTTTGTGAAATGTCCACTTTATTTCTATTTTTGAAAAAATGCGGAACGGAGGCTTTTGCCGTTCGCGTGCCGCAGTGTAAACACGACTGAAAACCAGATGAAATGAAAAGATTCCTGAAAGCTGCGCTGTCCGCCTGTGCGATCGGACTGGCATCCGCCCTGTCTGTACCTGCTGCGGACATCCCCGGTGCAGATACCTACATGGCCCCCATGATTGTAGAACTGAGAACGGACATGATGGAGACTCCCGTCGGCATGGACGATTCCCACCCCGTGTTCAGCTGGCAGATGCGCTCGGACGAAATCGGAGCGCTCCAGAAAGCATACAGGCTTACCGTTGCCGACAGCCGGGAAAATCTTGAGGCCGGAAAATACGTCTACGACTCCGGCATCGTGTTCTCCGACAGCTCTCTGAACATACCATATGAAGGAGATGCGCTCAAGGGCGGGACCAGATACTTCTGGCAGGTGGCGGTCACGGATCAGAACAATACGGTCCTGCAGTCCGAGCCTTCGTGGTTCGAGACGGGCCTGATGGGACTCGGCTGGAGCAAGGCGGAGTGGATAGGGTCCGAGAAAATCGGAGCATCGCGCTACCGCACCTTCTTCAACATAGACTACGATGTGCAGGTGGCGAAGGGCAGCTCCAGGGCCGTGTTCGCCTACAGCGTCAAGGACAAGGACAACTGGATAACGGTGGAATACAACACCGGAGATGCGGCAGCCGCAGCAAAACCGGCATCGATCATCGTCAGATATTGTGTGGAAGGGGACGAAAGGCATCTGTCCGACATCTCTCTCGACGGAATCGTGAAGGACGGAGACAAATACGCTCCGCACCATGTCCGCCTGGAAGTCTCCACTCCCGGATATCACTTGAAATCCAATCTGATAGTGGTATTCGACGGAGTCACCCTCAAACCGAAGGAAGGAGTGCCCGGCGGCCCGGCCAGAGAAAACGTATCCAGCGGCAACCCCTTCCAGATGGTCATAACCCCATACCCCGATGGAGAAAGAGTTCACGACTGGGCAAGGCTGCATTCCATAGGATTCCGCCAGCCCAAAGGCGAGAAGGCAGTGTTCTCCAACATAAAAGTAAGCGAAAGCAATTGGAACACCGTGCTCTACACCGACCCTCAGACTGAAAGGACCGTGACGGGAGACGGAAAGCTCAGCGTATGGGCCCCCTACGGCCTTGTTTCAGCTCCCATGCTCAGAAAGAACATAGAGATCGGCAAGGCAGTCAAATCGGCGAGGCTCTATGTCACGGCCAGGGGAATCTATGAATTCTACGTCAACGGCCGGAGGGTCAGCGATGACTACTTCAACCCCGGTTGGACCGACTACCGCTACAGGATAATGTACAACAGCTACGACATCACCCCCATGGTGCATCAGGGCTCCAACGGAGTGGGAGCCATGCTGGGAAGCGGATGGTACAGCGACTTGAACATATTCACCTCCGCCTATGTTGACGCTTATGGCATCAGGCAGTCCATGATGGCCAAAATAGTAGTCACCTACGAAGACGGCACGCAGGACGTGATCGTTACGGACGGCAGCTGGAAGAAATACGATGACGGCCCTGTCGTCCGCAACGGCTTCCAGTTCGGTGAAGACTACGATGCACGGAAGGAAGTGGACGGATGGAAGGACGGAGGCTTCGACGACTCCTCATGGGCATCGGCAGACATTTTTCCCAAACCTCCCGTGAACGTGGAAATCCAGTCCTACATAGGTCTCCCCATCCGGAACAACATAACTCTGGAGGCGGTATCCGTAAAAGAACCGGTCAAGGGCGTGTACGTCTATGACTTCGGGCAGAACATCGTTGGAGTGCCTCGCCTCGAAGGCATGAAAGGAAAGTCCGGTCAGGTCGTCACCCTCCGTTTCGGAGAAATGGTCTATCCGGAAACGATCCCTGCCGATCCCGTCCCTCCGTACACGGTCGACACCTATAAAAAGCTCAAGGGACAGGTCTATACCGAAAACTACCGCGGAGCTTTGTCCATAGACACCTATACCATGCGCGGCCTGCCGGAAGGCGAAACCTACCAGCCCATATTCACCGACCACGGATTCCGTTACGTATCCGTGAGCGGACTGGACAGACCCCTGCCTCCGGAAAACGTGAAGGCCGTGGTGCTCGAATCCATAGGCAACGCCACGAGCAGCTACACAAGCTCCGACGGGCGGATAAACAGACTGTTTGAAAACATCCAATGGGGACAGCGCGGCAACTTCCAGGCCGTGCCTACCGACTGCCCTCAGAGAGACGAGCGCCAGGGATGGACAGGCGATGCGCAGGTATTCGCCCGCACCGCCACATACTTCAGCCCCTGGGTGGACAAATTCTACGACCGCTGGTTCTGCTCCATGCGCGACAACCAGAACCTTGACGGCAGCTACTTCAACTACTATCCGGTGATAGGACGTCCGCAGTACGGCTACGACAACAGCCAGCCCGGATGGATGGGCTGGATGGAAGCCGGAATAGTGGTACCGTACCAGGTCTACATGCAGTACGGCGACGTGAAGGCAATCGCCCGTCACTACGACTCCATGGTCCGCTACATGGACTATCTTGAGCGCCAGGCCAAGGATTTCATCCAGACTCCGTTCGGAATCGGAGACCATCTTGCGCTGGAATACACCGACATACAGCTCACCAACACGGCCTACTACGCCTACGATGCCTACATGATGTCCAAGATGGCGGCCGCTTTGGGCAAGACAGCAGACAGCAGACGCTACGCACAGCTCCACGACGACATAAAGAAGGCCTTCAACGAAAAGTTCGTGGATGAAAACGGGGTGACCGTAGGGAGCAGAGGAAAAGTGGACACCCAGACATCCTATGCCCTTCCCCTTAGGTTCGAGCTGTTTGACGACGATGTGAAAGCCAAGGCGGCGTCCAATCTGGTGAAGAACATAGAAAAGCACGGAAACACACTCACGACCGGATTCATCGGCACGCCCTATCTGAACATAGCCCTGTCCGAAAACGGCAGGGATGACATCGCCTACACGCTCTACGAACAGACCAAGTACCCGTCATGGCTGTACCCTGTGCTTCAGGGTGCTACGACCATGTGGGAGAGGTGGAACTCCTATACGATAGAAAACGGCTTCGGCCCTGTGGACATGAACTCCTTCAACCATTACGCCTACGGAGCAATAGGGGAGTGGATGTTTTCCTACTCGCTTGGCATACAGCGCGATGAGGATAAACCCGCATACAAGCACATCATCCTTCAGCCCAGAATAGGAGGCGACCTGCAATATGTCGACGGAGGATTCGAAAGCCCCTACGGCTACATCCGCAGCGCATGGGAAAAGACATCCGGCGGCTACATCTACAGAGTCACCGTCCCTGCCAACACCACGGCCTCGCTCACTCTGCAAGCGCCCGGAGTGAAGGCCGTAAAGGTCGTCAAGGGCCAAAAAGGTACCGGCCCGCTCCGTTCGCTCACCGGAAAGGTGATGGCTGAACTGCAGGCCGGCAGCTATGAGTTTGAAGTTACCCTATAGGTAGCGCTTCAGGAATTCGAGATAGTAATCCCAGTCCTGCGGAAGAACCCCATGCCCGCCCTCGTGCATCACATAGCCGAGGGTGTGGTAGACGGGCTGCTCCGCGGCGGGCATCACATCCGTGCCGAGAGCGTCCTTGCCCAGAAGTTCATACACCTTGCCTGCCTCCACTGCCGCCAGGAACTCTCCTTTGGGGTCCGACCAGTTGTCTGTGGAACCGGTTGACAGCAGCAGCGGCCTCGGGGCGATGAGGGCTATGAGCATGTTGGCGTCCATGGGCATCTCATGCACTTTCTCACTCCATACTCCGTACATGGGGGCGAACTGGTAGGGGAAACGGCCGGGAGCGGCGAGATGGGCGACGGTTTCGCCGAAGTTCCTTCTGCTCAATGCCGCGCCGCCTTCTCCTGAGCAGCTAGGAATCACCACTGCGAACCTTGTTTCGAGAGCGGCGGTCCAGAGAGTGGTCTTGCCGAGCCTTGAGCAGCCTGTGATGGCGACCCTTTTGGAGTCGATGTCCTTGTCCTTCTCGAAATAATCCATGATCACGCTTACGCCCATGGCCCATGC
>CAYWPV010000010.1:0-27624 GCA_964460265.1 uncultured Muribaculaceae bacterium
AGTATAGACTGCCTGATCCACCATACGGCATAGGAAATGAATTTGAAGCCTCGGGTTTCATCAAACTTTTCCGCAGCCTTGATAAGGCCCAGATTTCCTTCGTTTATAAGGTCGGGAAGGCTGAGTCCCTGATTTTGATACTGCTTAGCTACAGAGACTACGAATCGAAGGTTCGCTTTCGTGAGTTTTTCCAGCGCCGCCTGATCTCCGTTTCTAATCCTCTGCGCCAACTCAACCTCTTCCTCCGGCGTAACAAGTTCTTCTCTTCCAATCTCCTGCAGATACTTGTCCAAGGAAGCGCTTTCGCGGTTTGTAATCGATTTTGTAATCTTTAATTGTCTCATATCAATTATATTTCAATTTCCTCCGGTTTCCCGGAGGAAACCGAAACTCTATTCATTCTTACCGAATCCGAAGTACGACGGCCTGCCGTCGGCGCTTACGCCTTCTATGAAGACGGCCCTCTTGCTCTTCTTGGCGATGTCAATCACGTCCTGCGCCTTGCTTACCGGCTGGTCATTGACATAGCGGATTATGAATCCTTCGGTCGCACCGGCGTCACGCAACTTGCCCTGACCCACGGAAACTATCTCAACTCCCTGTTTCAGCCCGTACTCGGCAAGCGTTTCCTTTGATGCGGTGATGATCTTCGCTCCATAGAAAGCGATGGAACCGTCCACATCCACAGATCCGGTCTCCTGGACATCGCTCTGAAAAGTCACAGAAAGCTTGACTTCCTTGCCGTTCCTTATGACCGTAAACGTCGCCTTGTCTCCGGGATGATAGCTGTTGACCTTTTCCTGAAGATCGGACGCGGTGTTGATTTCCGTAGAATCTACCGCAATCACGACATCTTCTTTCTTCATTCCTGCCTTGTCCGCGGCCGAACCTCCGGAAACTTCGTTAATATATACGCCTTTTACCGCGGAAAGTTTCAATTTTTCGGCAATCTCCTCGTTGACGGTACCCATGGCCACACCGAGTTTGGCTCTCTTGACGGAACCGAAATCGATCAGGTCTCCGACAATTTTCTTGACGATGTTCACCGGCACCGCAAAAGAATAGCCGGTATATGCTCCGGTCTGTGACACAATGGCAGTGTTGATACCCACAAGCTCTCCCTTTTTGTTTACAAGAGCTCCGCCGGAGTTGCCGGGATTGACCGCCGCATCCGTCTGGATGAAGGACTCGATCTTGAACTTCCCGTCGTTGCTCGGCATCGAACGGCCTTTCGCACTGACTATGCCGGCCGTTATGGTGCCTCTGAGCTGGGAACCTAGAGGGCTGCCTATCGCAAGCACCCATTCGCCCAGACGAAGCTTGTCGGAATCACCGAACTCGACGGCCGGCAGATTGTCAGCCTTGATTTTTATGAGAGCGACATCGGTAGCTTCATCCGTCCCCACCAGCGTCGCATCATAAGTCTGATTGTTGTTCAAAGTGACCTTTATTTCCTTGGCATTGGAAACCACATGGTTGTTGGTTACGATGTAGCCGTCGGAACGTATGATTACACCCGATCCGCTGCCTTTGGATTCACGCTGGGACGGTGTCCTGTCTCCGTATCCGAAAAAGTATTCAAAAAACGGATCTATGATCTGACGCTGTTGCGAAACTACCGTAACCTCGACATACACCACGGCATCGACTGCGGATTCGGCCGCATAAGTCAGATCGGGATAGTCCGTTTCATTCAGATTCACCGTCCTGTACTGAGCCTCTCCGGCCGCCGATGCAGCCTGACGGTTCTTGGAGTCCGGCGTGCACGCACTGAATGCGGTAACCGCGCTGAAAGCTGTCAGACATGCGGCAGCCGCGGAAACCAGCATTAAAAAAAATCCTTTTCTCATATATTTTAATTTACTCATTATTAACAACCTGCAAAAAACTCTCAAAAAGTCGGGAAAAACTGTTCCGGACCGTTGAGATGAAGTCAAACTTTGTGCCAAAAATAGACTTGGCAGATTCACAAGTATTTTTTACTTTTGTTCCAATCAATAGAAACAGACTTTATGAAATTTGTAGTTTCAAGTTCAGAACTTCTCAGAAATGTGCTTATAGCACAGAAAGCTATTCCGGCAAAAACAACGGAAGCCATACTTGAGAATTACCTATTCGCCCTGAAAGACGGAAAGCTCGACATAACGGCATCGGACAAGGAAATCACCCTCAAGACATCACTTGACGTCATAAGCTCGGAACAGGAAGGACGCATGGCCGTTCCGGCCAAACAGGTGACGGATCTTCTCAAAGAACTGCCGGAACAGCCTCTGACCATAAGCTCGGTAAACGAGAACTCATTTTCCTGTGCATGGGCGAACGGCGAATCGGTCCTGCCATGCTACAATCCGGACGACTATCCGGTAGCGAGAAACGTGGAAAGCGGAGCAAAAACCATAACGACTTCGGCCGGGACTCTGTCGGAAGGAATCGGCAGCACGGTCTACGCCTCCTCCGACGATGACAACCGTCCCGTCATGAACAGCATCTTCTTCGACGTGAAGCCCGACGGGTCCACGCTCGTGGCCTCGGATCTCCAGAAACTGATATGCTTCAACACCCGCAACATCAACGCCGCCGAAGAATGTTCGTTCATTCTCAACAAGAGGCATGCGAACGTGATAAAGTCCATACTCCCGAAAGAAGACGAGCAGATCAGCATCAGCTTCGACGAGAAGACGGCCGTGTTCGGCATGGGACAGACTATTGTCAGCTGCAGTCTCGTAGCAGGCAAATACCCCGACTACAACACGATACTTCCCAAAAACAACACAAACGTCATGACCATAAACAGAACGCTGTTCCTTACCACGGTAAGAAGGATCGCGGTCTGTTCCCCGAAAGCGTCAAACTTCATCAAATTCGACATCTCCGCGGGAAGCATAGAAATTTCCGCCCAGGATGTGGGATTCGAAATCGCGGCGCACGAAAAAATGGAGTGCCAATACGACGGGGATGACCTTTCCATAGGATTCCGCTCCACCCACATCGTGGAAATCCTGAGCAATCTGGACTGCGATGACGTCATAATGAAATTCGCCGACAAGAGACGTTCGGCGCTCATACTTCCGGGCGAAGAAAGCGAAAACGGGAACAAGGTGTTCGCCATAGTCATGCCGATAATGGTCAGATAAGCAGCGGCATGGAACTGAATCTCAAAAGGCCTCTGCTGTTTTTCGACATAGAAAGCACCGGGCTGAACATCGCGACCGACGGCATCATCGAACTGAGTTTCGTGAAGGCATTTCCCGACGGGGAAAAGAAAATAAAGACATGGAGGGTGAAACCTTGGGACTATGTCAACAGAAGGCAGATTCCAATAAACCCGAGCGCGTCCGCAGTAAACGGCATCAAAGACGAAGACCTCACAGGCTGTCCGACTTTCATCAACATATCCGAAGAAGTTGCGGACTGGCTGGAAGGGAGCGACCTCGCGGGATACAACTCTACCAAATTCGACCTCCCGATGCTTGCCGAAGAACTTGCGAGAGTCTCGGCATATTGCGAAAACCGTATGAAGGATCCGACGCTCCCTGCCGAAAAGAAAGAAAAGGCCGCGCAACTACTTAAGAAGGTCGACATAGATCTGCACGACAGGCAGATGATTGACGTGCAGACCATATACCATTACATGGAACCCAGAAATCTCAGAGCGGCTTACAGGTTCTACTGCGGAGGGAAGGATTTCGACAACGCACACACTGCCGAAGCCGACACAATCGCCACATACGAAGTACTGAAAGGCCAGCTTGACATGTACCAGACTCCTGACGAGCATCACGAACTGGCTCTGAAGAACGATGTGGGATTCCTCTCGGGGATAGGCGGCCGCCCGAAAGCTGTCGACTACGCTGGACGACTCATAGACCGCGGCGGCGTGCCTACAATCAGTTTCGGCAAATACAAGGACCGCAGCGTGAAGGAAATCTTCGATAAGGACAAGAGCTATTTTGACTGGATAGCCAAAGGGGATTTCACTCTGGACACAAAGCGACAGTTCAAACGTCTGTACGATGAATACGCCGCACAGGCAAAGGCAGAGGCCAAAGCCGCGTCAAAACCGGCTAAACCTCTCACAGGGAAGGAGTTCGACGATGCGGCGAACCTGCTTAAGGACCATTTCGGTTCCAGATGAACATCGTCGTCAAGACTGCCAGCGGTCATGTGATATGCAGACCCGATACAAGCTGGGAGAGGAAGAGCGAAGACTTCTACCTTCCGGACTTTGTCGGGGCTCTTTCCTTTACCCCGGTAACCTATGCCAGGATAAGCAAGCCCGGCCGCAGCATCGGAGAAGCGTTCACATCCAGATACTATTCTGAAATAGGCTGCGGAGTTCTTCTCTACCCGGACAGCTTCCTCGACGGTTCAGAGGAAGGCTTCGCAGCCGCTTCCTGCATGGACTACAGTTCCTTGCTGCCTGAGAAAATGTTTGACAAAAATGACCCCGCCTTCAAGGAACTCCACTTTTCCCTGAAGAAAGGCAGCAGGGACATCTGTTCGCTGCGTATTTCGCCCGTTCCGGTCCTGAACCGTGCCATACAGGACGCCAGCAGAATCATCTACCTGCGTTCGGGAGATTTCATCGCCGTCGAACTGCAAAACAGAATGTCCCTGTACAGCAGGGATGAAGGAAATGTCAACATCAGGGGCGGACATTCCGAAATAAGCCTATTGGACTTCAACATAATAGTTGAATGAGTCCTGCTCTCCCGAAAAAATCCTGACAAGATCTTCAAGTATGAGATCAGGCCTCACAGCTCCGCTTTCCCAAAAATCATTGCCGCCTTTATCATTGGTCCTAAGGATGTTGTTGTAGACTCTGTCTATCCCGAAACTCGAAAAAACAGGATTGACCGACATAAGCTGGGCTTTGGTTCTGCACCAGCCGGGATTAAGCCATACATCGGCCTCTTTTGCCAGCATATACGCCTGTTCTATCGATATGACTGAAGATTCCCTGGCAGCTTCTTTCGCTCCGAGGGTCTCTCCTCCGGCATCGCTCACCAGCCGTGCCATGTAGTTCTGTCCTCCCGGAATGAACCACTGGTCACCATAAGGAATATTGAAAAGAACCTTCTGACGATAGGAAACGTCTGCCGATTCCGCGATTCTGATATAATTGGCTTCGATTTCATTAAAAACGGAATCCGCCTTGTCAAGGCATCCTGTCAGCGCACCGAAAAAGCGGATGTACTCAGCACGTGCCAAAGGATGGCTTTCAAGATGGTCATTGGCCATTATCAGCTTTATGCCTAAACTCCTGAGTTTCGCAATATACTGGGGCTCAGCGGATGACACAGAATACGCAACCACATAATCCGGTTTCAGGGCCATGATCCTCTCATAGTCAAGTTCCGCATCGTAGCCTATGTCGAAGACATCGTTCCTGCCTCTGAGCCGCGGAGAACTAACATAGTCCAGCCCTGACACTCCCGTGACCGTTGAATCTTTTCCGACAGCGTCCAGATAGGCCACATAAGAAGTTGACATGCATACGATGTTCCTTGCCGGGACGCTTATGTCTATAGTATCCGGCGACGCTCCAAAGGGAGACAATGTAACGACATGGGAAGAATCAACAATGGAAAAGAACTCTGCGTATCGTGTTCCTTCCGAACCGTTTACTTCATTCCTGTCCGTACCGGAACAAGATACCGCGGCCACCGCAACAAGTATGTACCAAAAAGATTTCATGACGCTAATATAAGAATTGCCGGTTATTTCATGAAACATGGCTTCATATTATGACATGTCAGGAACGGATTATATAGGTTCCCTGATTAATGGACCTTGCTACGGATGTTGCAGGATAGTCGCGGAAAGACTATTTTTGCAATGACGAGGACAACTCCTCGCAGAATAAAAGATAGGACATCAGGATAACTTATGAAAGACAGGAAAGTGCAGATGATGGATGCCGGCACGGCGCTGTTTACGATGAATGAAGAGTTCGGAACAGCGTTGGGACAGGTACGGGCGGAACTGAAAGAATTCGGAAAAGTAGAAGATGAGGAAGATGAAATGATTTTGGATTTTTCCACCCCATGGAGAAAAAGATTCATCTCATGCCGGCTTGAAGATGCCGGAGGAAGTTCGCCGCACCGCTACGCGGCAGTATTCAAGGAAGGAAACCGGAGCACGGCATTAAGGGCAGTCACGCATATGGCCGCAGCGGCAGCCGTGCTTGTACTGACGGTTTTCACTGACATAAAGCTCGACAAACTGTCAGAAACTTTTCTGACTGTCATCGGCATAATTCTATGTTTTGCAATAATTTACGCATGGATTACTCCCAGTGCCAAGTCCGTGCGCACCCTCAGGAAGATAGAAAAAAAGATATCTGATTTAGGATAAAAAAAGCGTCCCGAAAAAACGGAACGCTCCAAAAGAGCCGCGAACGGGACTCGAACCCGCGACCTGCTCATTACGAATGAGCTGCTCTACCAACTGAGCTAAAGCGGCATTTGTTTCCTTTAGTCCACAAATATAAGATATTTTTTCAAAAAGACCATGTTTTACGACATAATTATCATCGGAGGAGGCGCAGCCGGACTTATGGCGGCATATGGAGCAGCAGCCTCATTCCCCAGACCGGCCGTGCTCGTTTTGGAAAAGATGACGCGGCCCGGCAGAAAAATCATGATTACCGGAAAAGGCAGGTGCAATTTTACAAACGTAAAAGAATGGAACGACTTCTCCACGCATATCCGCACCAGAAAAAACTTTCTGAAACCGGCCTTTTTCAATTTCCCGCCGGAAAAGATGATAGGCTTTATGAATGACAACGGGCTGGATACAGTTGTGGAAAGAGGTGACCGGGCGTTTCCTGCATCACATAAAGCTTCAGATGTCGTGGACACTTTGACAAAAGCGGCTGGAGACGCCGGAGCCGTGATAAGGACAGGCAGCGAAGTCGTATCCGTCGATCATAAAGATGGAGAGTTCTTTATAAAGTGCAAAGACGGCGGAGGATTCAGCTGCAGGGCATTGATCATAGCGACAGGAGGGCTTTCCTACCCGGCAAGCGGAAGCTCCGGAGACGGGTATCTGTTCGCTGAAAAATTCGGACATAAAATATGCCGGCTCTTCCCTTCACTCACCGCCCTCGTACCCAAAGGGTACAAAATGACAGACATCCCAGCATCCACCGGACAGAAAAATGATACAGTCGGCATGTTCCGCAAGGAAGTCAAAGACATTTCCGTGGAAGGATTGGTGAAACACATCAGAAGAGACACGCCTCTTTCGGAAATGGGCGCTGCGCTCAACGGAATCCTGCTCAAAAACGTAAGAGTAACTCTCATTTCCGGTGGAAGGGAGACGAATGAATACGAAGGAGATGTGGACTTCACTGACGGAGGCATCGAAGGACCTGTCGGATTCCGCATCAGCAGGGACTGCGTCAAAGCCATGATCGACGGAAACAAGACCGCGGTCGTCGTGGACATGAAACCGTCCGTCGATGAGGAACAGCTTGCTTCGAGAGTTTCAACATTATGGGAGTCGGTCCGGAACGACCGCCGCAGCTCAAGGCTTTCCACAAGAGAGATGGCCAAAGTTCTTCTCGGAAAGCTTATGCCGTGGGAACTCGTGCCCGGATTCATGAAATGGAATTCTTACATTTTCAAAGGTAAAAAAACTTCGCCCCGTCTGGACATCGGCGACGTGGTCAAGGCTCTGAAGGGCTGGCGCTTTGAGATAGAGGGTTATGTCGGCTATGAACGATGCGTCGTCACGGCAGGCGGAGTATCCACCGAAGAAATCTTCCCGAAGAGCATGGAATCACGGCTCGTCAAAGGGCTGTATTTCTGCGGAGAAGTGCTTGACATAGACTCGGACACGGGAGGATACAACCTCCAGACGGCATTCTCTACAGGCCTGCTTGCCGGCCGGTCCGCGGCCGCAAAGACTGCTGACGACTAGATTCCATTTCTTCAGTCCGATGACAACGTATCCGGTACGGAAAAAGCCTTCACGGCGGAAAGGACAGTATTGTCCGAATAAGGGCCGGGGCCGGACAAGGCCCGCGTTCAGGCATGAAGCTTTTCAGATGACGCCGGAGCCGAGCATTTCCTCTGCGGAACCGTACCAAACGGCGAACTGTCCCGGTGTCACCCCTCTCTGAGGCTCATCGTACAGAATGTAAAGCGCCGGTCCGCGCATAAGCAGCGTAGCCTTCTGCAACGGCTGACGGTAGCGCACACGAACATCGTAACGGCGCACTTCGCCTTCTTTCATGGCGAGGTCGCGCCGTATCCAATGGATGTCTTCAGGAAGAATCTTCGTGCAATACCCGGACAGCCCTCTGTGCCTGTGTCCTTCTCCCACATAGACAATGTTTTTGTCCACATCGGTCGCAATTACGAAAAGAGGATTCTTATGTCCACCTATATCCAGACCTTTCCGCTGCCCTATCGTATAAAACTGAGCTCCTTCGTGATGTCCAAGCACGGCTCCGGAAGGATTGGGCTTCCATCTGGTTTTCTTTACGTGATGTCTGCCCGATTTGTATGTTTCCTTTTCAAAAGTGAGATTGTAGGAATAAGGCTCGGAGAGAATGTCCAGTTCCGCATCAGTAAGGGATGCGACAGCCTCGGGAATGAATTCGTTTTTCCCTGAAACGGGAGAGTTCTTGTCTTCGGAGATGTAGTCCGAAACCATTTTTGGCTCATGCCCTGTTGCCGACAGCCGTCCGAGAATCGCCTTCTTTTTCAGATACAGCTCATCCGTATCGTAGCATGAGTCGAATATCTCTATGACATCCCCTTCAGCAGACTTCAGCTTCTGCTGCAGAAACACGGGAAGATCCACCTTGCCGACAAAACATATTCCCTGGGAATCCTTTTTGTCGGCCGAAGGCAGATCGGCCTCCCTGGCAATCCTGCGGACTTCCGGTTTGTCCAGATCTCCTATCGGGAACATAGCTTTGGACAGCTGCTCCTGAGTGAGCTGGCACAGAAAATAGCTCTGATCTTTGTTATGGTCTGAACCGGCGAATATCCTGCATATGCGGCTGCCGTCACTCCCGGCAATCTCGTCCTTTCGGCAATAGTGTCCGGTAGCCACCATGTCTGCCCCAAGCTTCTCCGCAGCCTTCAGGAAAGCATCGAACTTTATTTCCCTGTTGCAAAGCACATCTGGATTGGGAGTGCGGCCATGGGCATATTCGCTGAACATGTAGTCAACCACCCTTTTCCTGTATTGCTCCGAGAGATCCACAAAATAGAACGGAATGCCTATTTTACGCGCTACAAGTTCGGCTACGAAACGATCCTCCTCCCACTCGCATTCTCCGTGAAGAGTGGAGCCGGCATCATGCCAATTCTGCATGAACATGGCAAAAACATCGTAACCCTGCCGTTTGAGCAGCAAAGCCGCCACGCTGGAATCTACTCCTCCCGACAATCCTATGCAGATTTTCATAGCACAAAAAGAAACGGAAAAAGGGAAAGCTTAGCACATCGCACCGCTACAACCTCCTACCCTTGCTGCCTTCCGGTCCTGGGGGAATTCAGAGGGAGCTGGTCGTGTACGACTTTCCCCGGCACAAATATATGAATTTTACTTCAAACTGTCAAAAAGGAAAGGAAGAATCATTTCCACCCTGTCAAATTTATAAATTTCCTTGGCGCCTATCAGAATAATTGCCATAGGCCTTCCGGAAGCGCTCTGATACTCTGCCATGACCTGCCTGCACGCTCCGCATGAGCAGCAGGATCGTCACAGATCGTCTGGGAAGGTCCTCCTGTAACGGCAAGAGCGACGAACGGAACACCGGGATGGGCGGCGGAGGCGGCAAACATGGCAGTCCTCTCCGCACACAGACCTGAAGGATAGGCGATATTTTCCTGGTTCGAACCCGTCACCACACTGCCGTCCGCCAAAAGTACGGCAGCCCCGACATTGAAACGGGAATAAGGGGCATACGAAGATTTCTGCGCACCTATGGCAGCAACGGCAAGCGCACGGTCATCTGCGTCCATTTCATCCAAAGATTTGTAAACTTTGTATGCGAGCTCATATTTCCTTTCTTCCATAATGCTTTGTTTTTATTCTGATGACTCTTCTTCATTCCGGGACGGATGCAGCCTTCGGAACACAGCCTTGGCGCAATTGATCCCGTCAATGGCCGATGAAACGATTCCGCCCGAGTAGCCGGCGCCTTCTCCGCAGGGGAAAAGGCCGGGAACACTTTCATATTCACAGGTCTCAGGATTCCTCGGGACTCGTATGGGAGATGATGTTCTGGATTCCACGCCCAAAAGAAGGGCATCGTTGGTGTAGTATCCCTTCATCCCGCGGCTGCCCACCAAAGGGAAAGCCTTCTGAAGTCTTTCCGACACATTCTCCGGGAGAAGTTCATGCAAGGGAGCCGATACGGCTCCCGGATGGTAGGAAGTCTCGGGAAGATCTTCCGAGACCTCTCCTTCACAGAAATCCGCCATTCTCTGGGCAGGGGCAGCTTCAGGATTTGCCGGATGCCTGGAAGCCACATATTCGTACATCTTTCTCTCGACATCGCGCTGATAGTTCAACAGGCTGAACGCCCCAAACTTCCTATACTCTTCCGGAATGTCTTCGGGTTCCACGGACACGACCACGCCGGCGTTCGCCCACTTGGAATTCCTCGCGGAATTGGACATGCCGTTAAGCACGATTTCCCCGCTATCCGTCGCCGAAGGTATTATGACTCCTCCAGGGCACATGCAGAATGAAAAGACGCCCCTTTCCGTCTCTTCTCCGTCAGGCCCGGGAGCTGCAATCTGTTCCGTAAAAGAATACTCCGCGGCAGGCATGCCGGGTTCCCACTGACCACGGTAGCGGATCCTGTTTATCAGTGACTGAGGATGCTCCACCCTCACGCCCAGAGCAAACCCCTTGGGCTGCAGGCTCCATCCCTTTGAGTCGAGCATCTCGTAGATATCTCTCGCCGAATGGCCTGTGGCAAGGATGACATTTCCGGCCCGGTACCGTACTTCACTTCCTTCGTGCAATGCGGTGACGATGAAACTCCCGTCCTCTTCAGGTGCGATGTCCGTAACCTTTGTGTCGAAATGGTACTCTCCGCCATGTTCAACAATGCACTGACGTATATTCTCCACAACTTTTGGAAGTTTGTCCGTACCTATGTGAGGATGTGCGTCGATGAGGATGGAAGGGTTGGCACCGAAAGCCACGAACTGGTAGAGCACCTCCCTTATGTCCCCTCTCTTGGAAGAACGAGTGTAGAGCTTTCCGTCTGAAAACGCGCCGGCACCGCCTTCACCATAGCAATAGTTGGAATCGGGATTCACCGCCCCCGTTCTGGACAAAGCCGCCATGTCCAGCTTTCGTCTGTGCACATCTTTGCCGCGCTCCAGGACTATGGGTTTCAGGCCGAGGGTAAGCAGCTTTAGAGCAGCGAACATGCCGGCAGGACCGGCGCCCACCACGATGACAGGCTCTTCCGCCGATACATCCTTATATTCTTCGAGCTTATATTCTCTGTAGTTCTCGTCACTGTAGTATGCGTCCACCCTGTAGACCATCTTCAGTTCCCCTCTGGCATCGATCGAACGATGCACGATTACGCATACGGCTTCGGCGCCGACCATGGTAGGCTGATAGGACTTTGTGGGATCGATGACATTGATTACGGCATTGTTCCTGAGATGCAGGACCTGGGCGGCCGCATAACGGATGTCATCCAGACGTGGTTCTCGCCCCATGGGGCAGGTAATTTCAAATGATCTCATGAGTTCGTGATTTTCTGTTAAAAATCGGCCATGCGGGAAACGGGGGCGACATCAAGCGAGGCCCTCTCCCCGGCCAGATAGTGGAAATAGCCTGCTATAGCTATCATGGCCGCGTTGTCCGTGGTGAATTTGAATTCCGGCAGATAGGCATTCCACCCCCGTTTCCGTCCTTCGGATACGATCCTGTCCCTGAGACCGCTGTTGGCCGAAACACCGCCGCCTATGGTTATCTCCTTTATGCCGGTCTGCACCGAGGCTTTTATGAGTTTGTCCAGGAGAATGTCTATCAATGTTTTCTGAAAACTTGCGCAGATGTCTTCCTTATTCTTTTCCATGAACATGGGGTCCTTGGCAAGCTCGTCACGTACAAAATACAGCAGAGAGGTCTTGACTCCGCTGAAACTATAGTCCAGGCCGTCCACATGCGGTCTGGCGAATTTGAACCGGTTCGGATCTCCTTCTTTCGCGAGACGGTCTATCACAGGTCCTCCGGGGTATCCCAGACCCATCATCTTGGAGCACTTGTCGAAAGCCTCCCCCACGGCATCATCTATCGTCTGACCGAGTATCTCGAAGTCAAGAGGAGATGAGACTTTCACTATCTGGGAGTTTCCTCCCGACACCAGCAGGCACAGATATGGAAAGGCCGGATGACGGTTTTCTTTGCCGTACTGCTTCACGAAACCCGCCAGCACATGTCCCTGCAGATGATTGACCATGACAAGGGGCTTGTCCAATGCCAGAGCGAAGGCCTTGGCGAAGGATGTCCCGACCAGAAGGGAGCCCAACAGTCCCGGCCCCCGGGTGAAGGCGACTGCGGAAAGGTCCTCCTTTTTCACGCCCGCCTTGTCCAAAGCCTGGCTCACGACGGGAACGATGTTCTGTTCATGCGCCCTTGAGGCCAGCTCGGGAACGACGCCTCCGAAGTCCTTGTGGACCTGCTGGCTCGCAATAACGTTGGAAAGCAGATATCCATCCTTTATCACTGCGGCCGAGGTGTCATCGCAGGAAGATTCTATTCCTAAAATAATATCAGGCATAAACAAGATCTCTTACTTAAGTCGCAAATTTATTATTATTTTTGCGGATTACCCAACAGTTTGCGCCATAAAGAAATTTCTTAAAATAAGTGCCCTCATCACAGGCATTCTGTTCATCCTGCTTTTTTGCGTCTCGCTTGCAGCGCAATTGCCGGCGGTTCAGACCATGCTTGCACAGAAAGCTGCGGCAGCGGTAAACAAAAGGATCAACGGCAGCATTTCCATAGGTTCGGTGCATGTCAGTCCTTTCGAAGGAATATCTCTGAGCGATCTGGCCATCATCGACGGGAAAGCATTCCACGGCACTGGATCCTCTCCGGAAGACACCCTGCTGAAAGCGGAACATGTGAGCGCGATATTTTCCCTTAAAAGCCTGCTGGGAAACGGGAGAATCGGCATCAGAGACATCAGGGTGACGGACGGTTTCTTCGTTTTCGTGTCGGAGCCTTCCCGGGATTCCGCCGGCGCAAGGACGACGAACATCGCCAGAATATTCAGCACAGGACAAAAAAAAGCGGCGGACAGCACAAAAAAGATCCCCGCCCTTCCGGTTTTGGAAATCTCATCCTTTGAGGCGGAAAAGCTGGCATTCAGAATGAAGAATTACGACAATGCCGGGATTCTCACAAGCGGAAAACGCTCCGATGCCATAAACTGGAAAGACCTTGACGTAAGCGATATCAATCTCAAAGCCGGGAAAGTGAGAATCAAAGACGGTACGGTCTCGGCAAACGTGGAATCGCTGTCCTTTGTGGAGAAAAGCGGACTGGCAATGGAGAGGCTCGCCGGCAGAGTGAAAGTCGGAGGAGGAAAGACGGACATAAAGGAACTCCTCATAAAAGACAGCTTTTCTGAAATCCGGATGGACCGCTTCACCATGAGCTATTCCGGAATAGCAGCGTTCAGCGATTTCATTGAATCGGTGAAAATGGATGCCGACATCGACAAGAGCATCGTGGATTTCAAGACGATATCCTTTTTCGCCGCCGCACTGAAGAAAATGTCGTTCCGTGCAGAGATCGACGGAGTGTTCAGCGGCTATGTCTGTGACTTCTCAGTAAGCAGACTGAACTTCAGCAATGCAGGCGACGGGATGCATGGCGTCATAGACGGCAGGCTGACCGGACTTCCGGATTCACAGGGAATGATACTCAACGTAAGACTGGCCGAGACCGAGTTCACCATGGAAGAGCTCGGAAATCTAATCAGAGGATTCGCACCTTCCGTAAAATTCGACTTGGCCGGATTCGCCCCCGGACGGATCTTTTCCATCGACGCCGCTGCAAAAGGTCCTTTGAACAGGCTTGCCGCAAAACTGTCCGCAACCTCGGAAATCGGAGGGTTCGACACGGAAATAAGCCTGAGAAACACCATTGATTCCTCAAGGCCGATACACATAAGCGGCACGCTGGCGTCCCACAGCCTGGACCTCGGCGAAATTCTGGCCAGCGGCGAACTCGGGCCCTGTTCCATGATGACGAACATGTCGGCGGTGCTGTCCGGAGGTTCTCCTGAAATCATAGTCGACACCCTGGCGATAGGAAGGCTGAAAGCCCACGGCTACGAATACAAGGAAATCCACGGAGCAGGATCATATTCCGGCAAAGGATTCTCCGTCAATCTGACGGGCAACGATCCGAATCTGACCTTCGTATGCGATGCGGAACGGATGAAGCCGGATGAAAGCGGGGACGGAAGTCTCCGCTTTGCCCTGAATCTGTCGAAGGCCGATCTCAAAAAGCTCAATTTGGGGTTCAGCGATGAAGGCAGGGCCGGCTTGAGCCTGGATGCGGAGGCCTACATGAACGAGCGCGCCTCCGGGAATTCGATCGGAGAAGTCCAGCTGAGGAACATCATTCTGACGGACGAACACGGTCTGCATAAGGCAGGCGACCTGATCAGCGCGATAAAACTGGGCAACCGGGACAACTCCGTCAGCCTGAACTCCTCTTTTCTCGAAGGAATGTTCTACGGAACAGGCTCTCCGGTGGACTTCGTCAATGATTTCAGCGAAATAGCGCTCAAAAGACATCTGCCCGCAGTATTCGGAGAGCCATCAGGCAAGAGTACGGGAGGCAGCTACGAACTGGATCTGAACCTTTTCGATTCCATGGACGTGCTTTCATTCCTGGTTCCGGGCCTTTATGCAGCGGACAGCACCGTCCTCAAAATGTCCATTGATGAAGACGGAATAATGGAGGCGGGCATCTCCTCGGGGAGGCTGGCCTACAAGAACAGATACCTGAAAGATGTAAACATCGGCATACACAACAGGGACTCGCTGCTGGACTGTTCCATAACGGCCTCAGAGCTGTCGGCCGCACCCATTGTCACAAAGGGCAACGTCATGGACGTGAAGGCAGGAGGAAACAAAATCGGAACAGCCATCTCATACGACAATGAATCGGAACTCACGAACCGCGGAGAAATAATGTTCACCTGCGGTTTTGCCCGGAACGCATCGGGAGATCTTTCGATAAGCGCCGACTTCATACCTACCGAACTGTACATGGATTCAGTTCCGTGGAAGATCAATCCCGCAAGAATAGAATTTGACGGAAAACGGCTTTCAGTGGCAGGATTCGCAGTCGAAAGCGGAAACCACTCCATAAGGATAGACGGAGGGTATTCATCTGTACTGCCTGATTCCTTACATCTGAAACTCAAAAACTTCGACATTTCCGCCGCAAATCATCATCTCGGCGAACAGTTCGACCTGGCAGGCTTCGCCTCCGGAGAAGTATCGGTGCATTCTCCTCTGAAGGACGGAGGCGGGCTTCTGATGAATCTGAAGGTCGATTCTACAAGCATATCCGGATACAAGGCAGGCACCCTGCTGATAGGAAGCGTCTGGAATCACGCCCGAAAATGTTTCGATGTGTCCATGCGCAACTCCCTTGACGGGACGAACAATCTTTCTGTCGACGGCTCGTTCGTCCCTACCTCCAAAACAATGGAGGGGGACGTTAGACTGAACTCTTTCGAACTTGGCTATGCCGAAGGTCTTCTGGAAGGCATATTCAGCGGCTTCAACGGGAAACTCAGCGGAAACATAAAGGTATCAGGCCCCTTGGACCGTCCTGACCTGCAGAGCGACAGGCTCAGGATCGATGACGCGCTGATGAAGGTGGACTTCACAAATGTGGCATACAATGTCTCCGGTCCGCTGCACATGGACGGAAGCGGTGTCTGGTTCGATGACATGAAGATAAGCGACCGGGACGGCAACGGCGGTAAAATATCAGGCGGGATCGGATGGAATAAAATGCAGGACATAAGTTTCGGGACGGAGATTGCTTTCTCCGAGATGCTCGTCATAGACATGGACGAATCGCCTGACGCTGCTTTCTACGGCAAAGCCTATGCAAGCGGCAGACTTGGAATTTCAGGTCCTCTGAGCGCGCTGGCCCTTGACATCAATGCGATGACAGCAAGACGCGGAGAGTTTCATATCCCGATTTCTTCGGTCTCATCCGCAGGCTCTTCGGATCTGCTCGTGTTCAAGGCCAGAAACGAAAAGAAGAAGATCGACAGCTACGAAATGCTTATGAGCAGATATGCCGCTCCAAAGAAAGGTTCCGATGTAGCCATAAACCTCAATCTGAACGTAACTCCGACTACCGAAGCATTCATAGAACTGGACAAAGCCAACGGAAATGTGCTCAGCGGCAGAGGCAGCGGTGACATTGCGATCGAAGTCCAGCCCCGTAGCGGTGTGTTCAGCCTCAGGGGATCCTACACGCTGACAGAAGGGAACTATCATCTGGACGTGATGAGCCTTGCGAAAAAGGATTTCCAGATCAAGGAAGGAAGCAGCATCAAGTTCGGAGGCGACATAATGGACAGCGACCTGGACATCGATGCCGTCTATAACACAAAAGCTTCTCTGGGCGCACTGATCGGGGACAACAGCTCAACGTCAAGGCGTGCCGTAGAATGCGGCATCTCCATAAGCGACAAGCTGAGATCGCCCAAAATTGGTCTTTCCATAGAGATACCCAACCTCAATCCGAGTACAAAAGCCATGGTGGACAACGCTCTCGGCACTGAAGACAAGCTCCAGAAACAATTCCTGAGCCTGCTCGTCTCCGGAAGTTTCCTGCCGGATGACAAATCGGGAATCGTAAACAATTCCAACACACTTAACACCACCGTAGCTGAAATAATGGCGTCACAGCTCAACAACATACTGAAAAGGCTCGACATACCGGTGGACCTCGGTCTGGATCTGCAGTCCACCAACAGCGGGAAAAGCGTGTACGATCTTGCAATCAGCACGGCCCTGTTCAACAACAGGGTCACCGTGAACGGAACTATCGGTAACAGTGAATACGGCAGTTCCGACACCGGAGGAGAGGATTTCGTGGGAGATCTGGACATAGAAGTGAAGGTGGACCAGGCAGGGGCTTTCAGGGTCAATTTCTTTTCACACTCGGCAGATCAGTATTCCAATTTCCTGGACAACAGCCAGCGCAACGGCGTAGGAGTGGCGTACCAGCGTGACTTCGATTCCATAAAGGAATTTGTCAAGTCTTTGTTCAGCAGCAGGAAAAAGAGAAAAGAACGTGAAGAAGAACAGCTGGAGTCGCTTGTAAACGCCGAAAAAACTGTAATAAAAGTTGAAGAATGACATCTTACGGAAAATTATACCTTATTCCCACTCCTCTCGGGGATTACGAGCCTTCGCAGGTTCTGCCGGCGCCCGTAGTCGAAAGGATCGGGCAGCTGAACAAATTCGTGGTAGAGGAAATCCGCACGGCAAGGCGGTTCCTTTCCGCCGCCGGACGGAAGGGGCATATCGGAGAGCTTGAGTTCAGGGAACTTAACGAGCATACCGATCCCGGAAGTATGGACACCTATCTGGACATGTTTGAGAACGGCGGAGATGTCGGACTGCTTTCAGAAGCCGGTCTTCCGGCGGTGGCGGATCCCGGAGCCATGCTTGTTTCGCTGTGCCATAAAAAAGGCATCGGTGTAGTTCCTATGACAGGACCGTCTTCCCTGATGATGGCCCTGATGGCTTCCGGGCTGAACGGACAGTCCTTTGCATTCAGGGGATATATTCCAAGAGAATCGTCCGAAAGGAGGAAATTCCTCAAGGAAATGGAGAAGGTATCTTCAAAACTTCGGCAGACACAGATTTTCATTGAGACTCCCTACAGAAACGATGCCTTGCTGAAGGACATCTGCGAGGTCTGCGAGCCGTCCACCCTGCTCTGCATTGCCGCCGACATAACAATGCCCGACGAATTCATCCATACCCGTAATGTGGGGGCATGGAAAAAAGACATGCCTGAAATAGGCAAAAGGCCCTGCGTTTTTTTAATTTTGGCATAAAGCGATGAAAATAGCTTTCCTTACATTGGGCTGCAAACTCAACTACGCCGAAACATCCACTTACGAACGGGGATTCCGGAATGCCGGACTGGAAGTCGTGCAATGGAACGACAGTGCCGACGTATACCTCGTGAACACATGCAGCGTAACCGGACATTCCGACAACAAATGCAGGAACATCATCCGCAAATGTCACAGGATATCACCTTCAGCCGCAATCGTGGTCACGGGCTGCTATGCAGAGCTGAAAAGGGACGAGATACGGTCAATCGAGGGGGTGAGCCTGGTTTTCGGCGCCAAAGAAAAAAATGCGGTGGTGTCAGAAACCTTAAAGCTTCTTGAAGGCAGGGCGGCACAGACAGATTCATCCTACAGAAACTTGAGCCCGGCTCAGGAATACCGCGACATATCTTCCGTAATAATGCCGGCATTTTCTTCCGGAGAAAGGACCCGATCCTTCCTGAAAGTACAGGACGGCTGCGACAATTTCTGCGCCTACTGCACCGTTCCATACGCCAGAGGTGAAAGCAGGAACATCCCGATAGAAAGACTTGTGGCACAGGCCCGTGAAATAGCCGGAAAAGGAATAAAGGAGATTGTGCTCACGGGAGTAAACACGGGAGACTTCGGGAAAAGCACAGGAGAAAACTTCATCGGGCTGATTAAAGCCCTTGAAAAAGTGGATGGAATCGAGCGTTTCAGAATATCTTCCATAGAGCCGAACCTGCTGAGCGACGAGATAATCGATTTCACGGCAGCATCAGACAAGTTCATGCCGCATTTCCATATTCCCTTGCAGACAGGCAGCGACTTCTTGCTCAAAAGCATGGGAAGACGCTACGATACGTCTCTTTTCGCAGAAAAAGTGGAGAGGATACGAAACAGTATGGAAAGCAGCGGAAAGCAGAAGGTGTTCTTCGGGATAGACGTGATAGCAGGTCTTCCCGGGGAAAGCGATGACTTCTTTCAGGAAACATACGATTTTCTGGCGGAAGTGATAAGACCGGCCTTCATCCATGTCTTTCCTTATTCAAAAAGGCCCGGCACGAGAGCATTCTCCATGCAGGGTCAGGTCAGGGACGGCATAAAAACCGAAAGAGTAAAGAAGCTGGAGGAACTCTGCACACGTCTCCACCATGAATTCGTGGAAAGCAACCGGGGGCTTAAAAGCAAGGTTCTGTGGGAGGGTTCATGCAAAGACGGAAAGATGTCCGGCTACAGCGAGAACTACATTAGGGTTGACCGTCCGTTCGATGCGGACAGAAACGGTACCGTTGAAGAAGTTACATTATGAACAAAGCAAGATTGAGATTCCTTGGAACAGGGACTTCACAAGGCGTACCCATAATCGGATGCCGCTGCGAAGTATGCACAAGTCCGGACCTGAAAGACAAACGTTTCCGCTCGGCGGCTCTGGTTGAATACCGCGGACTTTCCATACTCGTTGACGCAGGTCCCGATTTCAGGATGCAGATGCTTGACGCAGGTATCCGGCATCTGGACGCCATACTTCTCACCCATAACCATAAAGACCACACAGGCGGCCTGGATGACGTCAGGGCATTGAATTACATAGACCAGAGGGTGGCGGAAATATACTGCGAACAGCTCGTGCTGGACACCCTCAAGGAAGAATATGAATACGCCTTCTCGGAAGACAAGTATCCCGGCGCACCCGAATGGCATGTGCACCTGATAGACGAAAGGCCTTTCATCATATACCCTGATTCGGAAGAGAAGAAGCTGACCTGGGTCAGAGATCTCGGTTACAGGTACCGGCTTGCCGACGGCAGCCTTGTCTCCACGGGAAACCCTCTGGACAAGGCCGAAACCGCAGATGACAAAGAATTTCTCGGCGAGGACAACGGGCTGCTCCGCAACGGGGTGGAAATCATCCCGATAAGAGGACTGCACGACAAGATGCCCGTCCTTGGCTACCGCTTCGGCAACATTGCCTACATCACGGACATGAGCCACATCCCCGAAGAAGAGTTCAAAAAGCTGGAAGGCCTGGAGCATGTAACTCTGAACACCGTCGGATACAGAAAACATCACTCGCATTTTTCTTTGGACGAAGCCTTGGAAGCGGCCGACAGAATCGGGGCCACAAACACGTGGCTCACGCACCTCAGCCACACTTTTCCGGTCTACGAACAGTTTTGCAGGGATTTGAAGGCTCTCTGCGAATCACGCAGAATACGTTCCTGCGTCAGGCCGGCCTATGACGGACTCGTCATAGAATAGTCCTATTCCCTATATGGAGGAATCCGGCCGGAATCGATCAGCTTCCTGAGAATGTCAAGAAATGAAGGATCACTATCTTCACCGGGCTTTCCGAACTCCGCTTTCAGGTCTTCAAGGGCATATGATCCCTTGAGCGTGCCGTTGATATAGCCGACAAGCTTCTCCGCGACGGCTCTATGCTCCGCCCTCCTGCCGCGGCAGACGTCACAAGTGCCGCAGGGAGCGGAATCTTTCTGTCCGAAATATGCGAGAAGATATTGCGAACGGCATACCGTGTCTTCGGAAACGTAACTTTCCATTGCAGACGAACGGGACTTCCAGTTTGCCTTCAGCATATTGTATTTTTCGGGGTGAAGAGCCAGATTGCCTTTTTCATAACGGTTGTGATGAAGGTACAGCAAATCCGTATGGGCCTTCGGCACATAGACAATCACATGCTCAAGGGCGAGTCTGTACAAAATATTCCGCAGCTGCGCCACGCTTTCACCTATAGCCGCGGCGAAGTATTCTTCATCTATTGGTACGGCCACCGAGAAGATGCCTTCGCATTTCCGCATGAGGATTTCCAGAAGAGACGCCATCCTGGCATCGGGGAGGGGCACGTTGTAAAGTTCCGTCCTGCCCACGGTTATCCTCACCCGGGTCCTGGTCTCCATATCTTCGGTAAAAGTCCAGTGTCCTTCCCTTTCGAGGTATTTTATCGCATGATATACGGACGCCCTGTCAAGCGAGAAGGCCGAACAGAATTCCATCATGTCGAATTTGCAGCTTCTGCCCTCACCGCTTTCATAGGGAATGCCCAGAAAAGCATGTACTCTCTGGTAGATGTCCTCAATGTATTCAAGAGAAGGGAAAGAAACTTTTTCTATCATCCTGGCTCTGGCCAGATCGTCCCTGCTCCACAGCAGCACCGCATAGGAACGCTTCCCGTCCCTGCCCGCTCTTCCCGCTTCCTGGAAATATGCTTCCGGAGATTCCGGCAGATCCATGTGTATCACAAACCTGACATCGGGCTTGTCTATGCCCATGCCGAAAGCGTTGGTGCACACCATGACCCTTGTTTCGCCTTTTTTCCACGCCTCCTGACGTTCGGCACGTGTCTCGCCGCCCAGCCCGGCATGATAGAACGAAGAAGAGATGCCGGCCGCGCTCAGAAAAGCGGCGGTCTCCTCCGTTTTGTTGCGGTTTCTGACATAAACTATCCCGCTTCCTCCCACGGCGTTGCATATGGCCAGAAGCTGCCCCTTCTTGTCATCGGTATGCCTGACCACATAGGACAGGTTAGGTCTTTCGAAACCGCTTTTTATCAGATTCCTTTCCCTGAAACGGAGCTTGTCCATTATGTCATCGGCCACGGACGGGGTGGCGGTGGCAGTAAGCGCTATCACGGGAGCGGACACCGTTTCCCTCAGCCTGCCGATCTCAAGATAGTCGGGACGGAAATCATAGCCCCATTGGGAAATGCAGTGCGCCTCATCTACGACTATGAAGCTTATGTTCATCTGAGGGAGATAAGACTGAAAAAGACGTGTCGCAATCCTTTCAGGGGAGACATACAGAAATTTGCAATCTCCGTATGCCGCATTGTTGAAGGCAAGGTCGGCTTCCCTTCGGCTCATCCCGGCATGGACCGCAAGAGCCTTTATGCCCCGCGCTTCAAGATTCTGCACCTGATCTTTCATCAAAGCTATGAGAGGAGTCACGACCAGCGCCGTCCCCTCCTTCATCATGGCCGGAACCTGGAAACACACGGACTTTCCTCCACCGGTAGGCAGGATGGCCAGAACATCATGTCCTTCCGCGGCCATGTCGACAATCTCCTCCTGGGCAGGTCTGAAAGAACCGTACCCCCAGTATTTTTTCAATGTTGAAAGCGCGTCCGACATCACATTCTCCTCCGCAAACGTTTTTACGACTTAAAAGCCTAATATTGGCAAATTATTTGCATTCAAGCTTTCAGATTTTATAGACAAAATTATGATTTATTGCGTAAATTCGCAGCGTTGAAACAGAAAATAAGTTATAATCAATAAAACACTTAAGCATTATGCCAAAAATGGATTTAAGCAAGTACGGAGTAAAGAACGTCAAAGAAGTTCTCTACAACCCTACGTATGAAGTCCTCTACAACGAAGAGACCAAGCCGGGCCTTACCGGATATGAGAAAGGCCAGGTGACCGAGCTTGGTGCGGTGAACGTGATGACAGGTATCTACACAGGACGTTCACCTAAAGACAAATACATCGTCATGGATGAAAACTCCAAGGATACGGTATGGTGGAACACTCCCGAGTATCCTAACGACAACCATGAGATGTCACAGAAAGTATGGAAAGTAGTCAGAAAGCTTGCCCAGAAGGAACTCTCAGGCAAAAGACTGTTCGTAGTGGACGGTTTCTGCGGCACCCACAAGGACACCCGCATGAAAGTCCGCTTCATCATGGAAGTTGCATGGCAGGCACACTTCGTGACCAACATGTTCATCCGTCCCAAGACTCAGGAAGAATTCGATCAGGAGCCTGACTTCGTTGTGTACTGCGCTTCCAAAGCCAAAGTGGACAACTACAAGGAGCTCGGCCTCCGCAGCGACACCTGCATAGCTTTCAACGTGACGAGCAAGGAGCAGGTCATCCTCAACACATGGTACGGCGGAGAGATGAAGAAGGGAATGTTCTCCATGATGAACTATTACCTCCCTCTCAAAGGCATCGCTTCCATGCACTGCTCGGCCAACACCGACCTCAAAGGTGAGAATACTGCCATCTTCTTCGGACTGAGCGGCACCGGCAAAACCACCCTTTCAACAGATCCCAAGCGTCTCCTCATCGGTGACGATGAACACGGCTGGGACAACAAGGGCGTGTTCAACCTTGAAGGCGGCTGCTATGCGAAGGTCATAAACCTCGACAAGGAAGCCGAGCCGGACATCTACGGTGCTATTACCCGCGACGCTCTCCTTGAAAATGTCACCGTGGACGCCGAGGGCAAGATCAACTTCGCCGACAAGAGCGTAACGGAGAACACCCGCGTATCATATCCTATCTATCATATCAACAAGATAGTGCGTCCCGAATCACAGGGTCCCGCCGCAAAACAGGTGATCTTCCTTTCCGCCGATGCGTTCGGAGTTCTTCCTCCGGTTTCGATCCTCGATCCCGCACAGACCAAGTATTACTTCCTCTCGGGATTCACTGCCAAGCTTGCAGGTACGGAGCGCGGAATCACCGAACCTACTCCTACATTCTCCGCATGCTTCGGACAGGCATTCCTCGAGCTTCATCCTATCAAATATGCCGAGGAACTTGTCAAGAAGATGAAGAAGAGCGGTGCAAAGGCATATCTTGTCAACACTGGCTGGAACGGAACCGGCAAGAGAATCTCCATCAGGGATACCCGCGGCATCATAGATGCCATCCTGGACCATTCCATCGACAGCGCTCCCACCAAGACCATCCCTTACTTCAACTTCACCGTTCCTACGAAACTTGCAGGTGTCGATCCCGCCATTCTTGACCCGCGCGATACTTACAAGAACCCTTCGGAATGGGAGGAGAAAGCGAAAGACCTCGCCGGCAGGTTCATAAAGAACTTCAAGAAATACGAGACCCATGCTTCCTGCAAAACTCTCGTGAAGGCCGGTCCCCAGCTTTAATCACAGATAATGTTCCGATAATACGGAGCAACGATATGGAAGCCGCTCATTCAGGGCGGCTTCTTTTGTTGTCTGCCATAACACATAAAGGGAACGCATATTTTGCCTATATTTGCAGAATGAGAGAATCAAAAGATCATCTCCTGGGATTGATCCGGAACAAACTGCCTATGACAGGGGGCCAGCAGTTGAGGCTGACCGCATTTCTCGCCATACCGGCGATTCTCGCTCAATTCGCTTCCGTTCTGCTCCAGTACATAGACGCTTCCATGGTAGGCAATCTGGGAGCCAATCCGGCGGCGTCCATCGGGCTCGTATCCACGAGCACATGGATTCTCAACGGCTTTGCGATGGCAGTCTGCTCAGGTTTTTCCGTACAGGTTGCACACCGCTGCGGAGCGAAGGATTTCAAAGGGGCGCGTTCTCTCATGCGGCAGGGGTTCACCATGGCTGTTGCCTTCGGAATACTGCTTGCCGCCATCGGGACAGCCGTAGCCGGACCGTTGCCGGGCTGGCTCGGAGGGTCTGAAGAAATAAACGCCGACGCTTCAGACTATTTCGGCATATACGCCCTGTTTCTCCCTGTCATGGCCCTGGGCTTCTGTTCGAATGCCATGCTGCAGGCAAGCGGGAATATGAAAGTGCCTAGCATTCTGTACATTTCCATGGCGGTGCTGGACGTGATATTCAACTACATCTTCATATATGCCCTCGGCTGGGGCGTTGCGGGAGCCGCAATGGGCACCGGAATGGCGGAACTCGTGATGACGGCAGTGTCCCTGTTCTATTCCTGCACCCGTTCGGCAGAGCTCAGAATCACCGGAGAAAAAGCATCGTTCCTGCCTGAAAAGCAGGCGCTCAAAGATGCCTTCGGGATAACAGGACCGCTCTGGCTTCAGAACATAGTGATGAGAGGAGCCTATGTGGCCGCCACCGTCATCGTGGCACCGCTCGGAGCCGTGTCCATCGCCGCCAATTCCTTCGCCATAACGGCGGAAAGTTTCTGCTACATGCCGGGCTATGGTCTGCAGGAATCCGCGACTACCCTTGTCGGACAGAGTCTCGGCGCCGGCAGAAAAAAACTGGCCAGACGTTTCGCGAGAATCAACATCACGCTCGGAGCCGTACTCATGTCTTCTCTTGCAGTGCTTATGTACATTTTCGCACCGTTCCTCATGGACATCATGAGCAACGATCCGGAAATCATAGCCCTGGGAGCCAAGGTGCTCAGGATTGAGGCATTCGCGGAAACATTGTACGCCGTGTCCATGGTCTCCTACGGCTGCTGCATCGGAGCCGGAGACACTCTGGTCCCCACTGCGCTGAACTTCTCAAGCATGTGGATTGTCAGGATAGGGCTGGCACTGTTCCTGACTCCCAAACTCGGGCTTACCGGCTACTGGATTGCCATGTGCACGGAACTCAACATCAGAGGCCTGCTTTTCCTGGCAAGGATAAAGAGCGGCAAATGGCTCAACAAGAGATTCGTAAGAGACCCTCTTGAGGCCGAAACATTGGAAATGAATTTTAAATAATAAAAAGTCCGTATGAACATAATTTCAGATAAAGAATTCGGAGGCGAAAGGCCTCTGTACAAAGAACATGATCTCCAGCTCAAAAACGTCACCATCCATGCCGGAGAGTCCGGTCTGAAGGAGACGGCCGAGATCTATTGCGATCACTGCCGCTTCGAGGGGAAGTACCCTCTATGGGAATGTGACCACTTCGTGCTGAGGAACTGCGTTCTGGGAGTAGGAGCCCGCTCGGGAATATGGTACACCAGGAAGGGTGAGATATATGACTCAGTAATCGATGCGCCCAAGACATTACGGAGAGTCAAAGGCCTGAAAATGGCCAATGTATGGATACCGGCTGCAACCGAAACATTTTGGGACTGCAGCGACATAGAGCTGAACGATTGCATAATCGAAAGGGCGGACTATGTGTTCATGCATTGCGAAAACATGAAGATAGACAATCTGAAGCTGCAGGGAAACTACGGTTTCCAATATGCAAAGAATGTGGAGATACGCAATTCTGTGATCACCTCCAAAGATTCGTTCTGGGAGGCTGAAAACGTGACCGTATACGACTCGACCATAACCGGAGAATATCTTGGCTGGTACTCCAAAAACCTGAAGCTCGTACGCTGCCATATTTCCGAAACGCAGCCTCTGTGCTACTGTGACAATCTTACGCTCGAAGACTGCACTTTCGGACAGGACGCAGACCTGGCACTTGAGTATTCCACAGTGAAGGGAAACATAAAAGGCAACGTGGTTTCCATAAAGAACCCCACATCGGGCCACATAAAAGTCGGTTCAGTCGGTGAAATCATAATCGACAAGAACATAAAATCGCCCGGAGACTGCAGGATAGAAATTCTCGACAAACAATAATCCTTTTTAACACTAAACTCATGAAAAAACTCGTATTGACAATCGCCGCCCTGACAGCCATGGCTCTGGCTGCCGCGGCCCAGCAAATCGTAAGCGGCAAAATTGAAAACGTGCCTCCACAGGGTTCATACACCCCGTCTTTTGTCAACGACGGAGCGGACAAGGCCCCGCTGAACGTTATCCTGATGATAGGTGACGGCAACGGACTTGCACACATCGCCTCGGGGATGTACACTAACGGAGGTGAAATGACACTCACCAATCTGAAGGTTTTCGGCCTGGTAACGACCCAGTCGGCCGACAACTATACGACCGACTCGGCAGCATCGGGAACAGCTTACGCGACAGGGCACAAGACATACAACAGTTCCATCGGAATGAGCGTGGACCACAAACCGCTTGAAAACATTCCGGAAATCTGCGCCAAGGAAGGAATCGTCAGCGGAGTGGTCTCCACCGACAACCTGAACGGAGCTACTCCGGCAGCGTTTTTTGCCCACCAGGACACCCGCTATATGACTGATGAGATATGGGCGGATCTGCCGTCAAGCAAACTGTCTTTCTTTGCCGCCGGAAGCAAGGAGACCATGGCGGAAAGACCTGAAAAGACCAGAGATGCCATAAACGCGGCATTCACTGTCGTTGACGACCTCAACGATCCCAGAGCAGCTTCGGCTGACAGGCTCGGTTATCTGCCCCCGGCTGCGGAGACCCAGTCGATGAAATACGGCAGAGGGGATTTTCTTCCTGCAACGACTGAATATGCCATCGATTTCCTTTCCAAGAAGTCCGGGAACGGCAAAGGATTTTTCCTCATGGTGGAAGGGGCAAGAATAGACAAAAGTTCCCATGCGAATGAATACGAGCCCATGATAAAAGAAGAGCTTGACTTCGACAAAGCTGTGACGGCTGCAATAAAATTTGCAGAAAAAGACGGAAACACCCTTGTAGTGATTTCTGCAGACCACGAAACCGGCGGACTGACTCTCTACAAAGGGGATCCGGCCAAAGGCACTACAGAGGGACGTTTCTGCACCGAAAACCACACACCGGTTCCGGTCCCCATATTCGCCTACGGCCCGTCATCCCATGACTTCATGGGCAAACAGGGAAACGAAGAAGTAGCCCGGAAGATTATCAGACTTTTGACCGGAAAATAATCCGGTCAAAAGTCTGATAATCTTCCGGGCTACTTCTTCGTTTCCCTGTTTGCC
>CAYWPV010000011.1:0-27532 GCA_964460265.1 uncultured Muribaculaceae bacterium
GGAAATGCGACCGGTGTGGTGGAGTTCACGGTCACGGACATGCGTGTGGATCTGAAACCGGCCGAGAAAGCGGGAAAAGGGACACGCTGCTCCGTAGCCTTCGGGGACAACATCGTCAACGGCGACAGGAACGCACGCCTGCGCCGCGGCGACAAAATATACCTTTGGGAAAAAGCCTAATCAAATCAGATATGAAAAAGACAATCGCAATCGCAGCTTCTCTCCTTGCGCTGGCTTCCTGTGCGGACAGGCAGGGCAACATCTTCGAACAGGAGTGGAACACCCCCTACGGCATGCCGCCGTTTGACAAGATTACCCTTTCGGACTACATGCCCGCCATAAAGGAAGGCATAAGGCAGCAGAACGATGCCATAGCGGCCATCGTGGCGAACGGTGACGAGCCCACCTTCGAGAACACCATCCTGGCCCTGAGAAACAGCGGTGAACTCCTCGACAAGGTAGGCAGAGTTCTGAACAACGTTTCCGGAACGGACGCCACCGCCGAACTCAGAAAGATAAACGAAGAAGCTTCTCCGCTGCTTTCAGCCCACAACAGCGGCATCTACATGAATCCGGACCTCTTCGCCAAGGTCAAGGCTCTCCACGATGCCGACCGGAGCCTGTTCACGAGAGAACAGCAGATGATCATAGACGAGGAATACCGTTCCTTCACAAGAAACGGCATCAATCTGGATGCAGAGGGACAGGCCGCTCTAAAAGACATCAACAGCCGCCTTTCCCTGCTGACGCAGCAATTTTCCAACAACCTCCTCGCAGAGAACGAGGCTTTCCGGAAGGAGTTCGGAATACCGGTGTCCGGATATACCGCAGAGATGACCTCCAACCCGGACAGAGACTTTCGCGAACGCCTTTTCAAAGCCTACTCGTCACGCTGCAACCACGGGGACGCCAACGACAACAAGGCCGTGATACTAGAAATCCTGAAACTCCGTGCCCGCAAGGCGGAACTCATGGGATTCCCCAACTGGGCGGCATACAGGCTCGACGGATCGATGGCAGGCTCAACTGAAACCGTGGACGCGTTCCAGAAAAAGGTGATAGAGGCCTCAATGCGGGCGGCGCGGAAGGATGCGGCCGAGATGCAAAAACTCATGGACATGGACATAGCCGGAGGAAAGGTGGCCGCAGGAGCTAAGATTCAGCCATGGGACTGGTTCTATTATGCGGAAAGGCTTAAAGCCGAACAGTGCGATGTCAGCGAAGCGGACACCAAACCGTATTTTGAACTTTCGAAAGTGAGAGACGGTCTGTTCTATGCCGCCGAAAAGGTCTATGGAATCAAGGCAGAAAAGGTGGAAGGCGTTCCGGTATACAATCCGGAGGTAGAGACCTACCGGATCATAGACACCGACGGAGCGGAAACGGCCCTGTTCTATACCGACTACATCGCACGTCCCTCAAAGGGCCCCGGTGCATGGTGCACTTCATTCAACGGCAGATACACCGACGACAACGGCAAACTTGTCCTCCCCATAGTGGGCAACGTATGCAATTTCGTACGTCCGGAGTCCGGGGACTGCCTTCTCACGGTGGACGACGTGATCACGGACTTCCACGAATTCGGACATGCGCTCAACTCCTTCTTCGCAAGAAGCACATACAAAGGCGGTGCAGGACGCACCGAAATGGCCGAGGTGTTCTCGCAGTTCAACGAGAACTGGGCGTTCCAGCCTGAAATCCTTTCGCGCTATGCCGTGAATCACGAGACCGAGGAAGCCATTCCGGATGAACTCGTGGCAAAGATCAGAGAGTCTCTGCGTTTCAATCAGGGATTCCTTACCGGAGAGAACTGCGCGGCGGGGACGCTGGACATGAAACTGCATGAACTCAGTTCAGCCGAACTGGCGGATCTCGATCTCATGGAATATGAAAAAAAGATCTGCAAGGACATGGGTCTGATAGACGAGATGATTCCCCGCTACAGAACCACCTATTTCGCACATATCTTTGACGGAGACGGCTACAGTGCAGGATATTACAGCTATCTGTGGACAAGGGTGATAGCCGAGGATGCCTTTGCCTATTTCAGGGAAAAGGGAATCTACAATCCGGAGCTCGCCTACAGTTTCCGTCATATCCTCATGGAGAAGGGAGGCTGGGATACCGACATGGCCCTTTACGAACAGTTCCGCGGCGCGCAGCCTGATCCCGATGCCCTGCTCAAGGCACGTGGACTGGAATAGACGTTCACGGAGGCGGCTACTCCCCTCTTATAATCCGCCTGTCTTCGTCCATGTCGATTCCGACTTTTCCGGCAATCCGTTCCCTGACTTCGGTGATTTTATCCCTGTTTTTGATAACCAGGTTCTCGACATAGACCGCTGCCATGGAAAGGAAGTAATAGACCATCGTCTGCACGGTCATCGCCATGAACTGCGATGACGCAGACGAAAGGTCTCCGCCGGCAACGCTCATGTTCAGAAATGCCCTGACTCCGAAGGTAGTAGGGAAAATGTATGAGAATATTTCCCAGAAGCGGGGAAATGCCGTTACCGGCCAGGAAGTCCCTGTAAGGAACAGGCATATCGGAGACATGAAGAGGAAAAGCACGAACACCGTCTCCCTTTTGTTTATGAGCGTGCTCCACGCCGTGCAGAAGAATACACAGTCCGTAACATAGAAAATGTCCAGAAGCACGGTGTTCACGAACTCACCCCTCTGAGGAAGTCCGAATATGGCCGGAACAATCAAGGTTATGTACAGGGATACCCCTATGTATATCAGCCAATAGACAGCCCCGCGGCCAAGAACTACCCGTCCGACACCGTGCCCTTCAAGTCTGTCGGGCAATGAAGCGAAACTGCGGTTCTGCTCACGCATTGTTCCGACAAGCATCGACATCCCGTAAAACATCGTCTGCTGCACTATGACAAGAAGTATCGCAGACACAAGAAAAATGGTGTATGAGAACGTCCTGTTGTAGGGATTGTTTTCCTCATTGGGTACCGCATGGACAAGCTGCTCGGCCTGTTCTCCGGTGATTCCCGCAGCAGCGTATCTTTGGATCTGGATTTCTCCCATCTCCGACAGCATCACCTGGTTAACGGCCATGAGCGCATTTTTGTAGTAGAGGAACGTGCTCATGTCACAATATACGGATATGGTAGCCGTGCTTCTTCCGGCAACGGAAGAACCGAAATCGGACGGAAAAAAGACTATCCCGTTGACTTTCCTCTCCTTCATGAGATTCTCGGCTTCCGCCATGTCCAGACAATGATAGGCCACGGACACCTCCCTCGTCGCATCAAGCTCTCTTGCAAAGCGCCTGCTTTCGGAACAGTCCGCCATGTCGACCACGGCCACAGGAATGTCTTCAAGCACTCCGTTGAGGTAAACTATGTTGTACAGAATCGGATACAACATGCCCGCAACGAAAAAGATGAGAAGCACTCCGCTGTCTGAAAAGATCTGCTTGAACTCATGCAGGGCTATGCCGAAGAAATCCCTGAACCAGATTCTTGAATATGAATTCCTTTTCATAGAATGTCAGTTTGTCGGGAAGTTCTGCTTAAGATATGCGTTTTTCAGCCTGTAAAGCACAGGAAGCGGCAAGACAAGGAAATAAAGCATGTGCAGAACCTCGCGCCACCAACCCGGGAAACCGTTCCCGAATATTACCTCATGAGTGTAGAATATATAGTAGTGTCTCATAGGGAAGGCAGCCGAAAGTCCGCGTATATACGGCGGCAGGACTTCGACAGGCAGTGTGAAACCCGAAAATGAGAAAGCAAGCACGCTGTAAAGAGCTCCTATGCTAAGTGCAAGTCTCGGAACAGGAAGGCACCCCACTATGAAAACGGCTACGGATTCGCTGGCAAGTATCAGAAGCAGGACATCCAGGAACATGTTCCAGATTGAGCCGGCTATGGGGAACTTGGCCCAGTGGTAGAGCATTATGATCATAATCAGCCCAAGAGCGGAAAAAAGAATCGTAAACACCAGCAGCTTGCCCGTCAGCACAGTCAATATGGAATTGCCGCCGGTCTTCATGAGGTGTCTGGAAGTTCCATATTTAAGTTCCATGCCGAGAGAGTAGATGAGCACTATTATCACTATCATTTCCAGATACACCGGCAGCAACACATTGCTCAGATAGTAGCCATAGTTTGTGTAGACATTGCCGATCTGGTGAGTATCCACCGTTATGGGCTTTATCATGCCCATTATGGCATCGTCGCTCACTCCCCTCGCCCGCAGCATCTCCCTCTGGACAGCTCCGTTTGTCAGATTGACCATCTGCAGAATGTCCTTATACGCAAGCGCTCCGCTTACAAAGTACAATCCGTTAATGTAATAGTCCAGACGAGGCCTTCTCTGGGTCTGCACATCTCTGTACATTCCCTCGGGAATGACGATTATGGACGTGACCTTGCCGCTTTGCATGGCCGCTCTGGCACCGGAAAAGCTGTCGAACTCAACAACCTTACCGAGCTGGGTGGCGTCAAGCTGACGCTTGAAATTTCTGGACATGGACGAATTGTCATCATCCACTACCGCTATGGGCAGGTCATGGGGCATTCCGTCCCGGAAAAAAGTCAGGCAGAATATGGAACAGAATGCGAGCACGGCCACAGAACCGAGAATGTACACTGGCCTCTGCCTGATTATCCTCAGCTCACGGCGCGCAACGGCAATCATGTCATGCCATCTTCCCATCGTTTTCCCTTATTTTTTTTCGGTCTTGGCCATGATCCCCGTCATGCCGGGACGGAGGCCTTCCACCACACCGTCAGGAACGGCTCTCACCTCGAAAGTTTTGGCGTCATACATCCCCGTTTCCTTTGTAGCTTTCCATGTCGCATAAGATTCGCGGACAGCGAGATAGTTTACAGTCGCCGTGCATTCCCTCCCATCCAGTGCAGGGATTGAAACAGTGATCCTGTCTCCCTGCTTAAGACCGTGGAGATAGTCTTCGCGTACATTGAAAGTGAACCACATGTCGCTAAGATCGGTTATGGTCATTATCGGAGACCCTTGCCCCACCAGTTCTCCCGCTTTGGGGAACGTGGCCGACACTATCCCGTCGGAAGGAGCGGTGAGGAAGAGTTCTCCGAGGTAGGATTCAACCTCCATCATGGCGCCCTGCGCCTGGTTTACCAAAGCTTCGGCAGCCGCCTTATCTTCTTTTCGGGCACCGTTCACAGCCATGTCATAAGAACTCTTCGCCGCCTTTGCCTGAGCCGCGGCCGCATCGTAACGCGCCTTGGTCTCATCATATTTCTGGGCGGAGACAACCTGCTGATCATACAGCCTCTGGATTCTTTCAAACGATTTCCTAAGCACTTCTTCCTGAACCAGAGCCTGCTGCCACAGTTCGTAAGCTCCGCTTATCTGTTCCTGACGCGCACCGTTCACCGCCTTGTCTCTCTGGGCTGAAGCGGCGTTGATGGCCGCCCGTGCCTGCGCAAGCTTGGCCCTCACCTCGGGAGAATCTATGTACACCACAGTGTCTCCCTTGTGGACCATGGCCCCTTCCTTGACGTAGAGTTCCTCCACTCTCCCGGCCACCTTGCCAGAAACACGGTATTCGCTTGCTTCCGCCTCACCCTGTATTACGAGCGGTTTCGGCTTGGAGACGAAGTATCCTATGACCGCTATAATAAGGATAATCCCTATCAGGGCGATTATGCCGATGACAAGATTGTATGATTTCTTTTTCTGTTCCATTGTTTGAGTATTCAATTATCTCATTTGACGGTTTCCGATGCAGAAGGTACCGGCAAATTGTCACCTTCGGCCTTCTGAAGGTTGACATGGTTCATCTGAAGTTCTATGCCTGCGTCTATGTATTCGGACTGTGCCTGAAGCCATGCCGTATGGGCGGAAAGAGCCGTGTTCGTGTTTATCACGCCTTCTTCGAAACCGGCCGTTGCGGTCCTGAGGTTTTCTTCCGCGCTGCTGAGGTTGTTCTCCGCCATCTGAAGTTTTTCCAAAGTTTCGGTCTGCTGCTTTCTCAGCTGGCTTACCTGCAGATTGATAAGATTTTTTGCATCTTCGTACTGGCTTCTGTACAAAGTGGCTTCCGCCTTGGCCTTGCGTGTTTTGTTGAGGGCCTCGAAACCATGGAAGATAGGGATGTTCACAAGCACTCCCGCACTGAACATGCCCCCGAATTCATTGGAAAATCCGTTATAGGGATTGGGATTAGCCATCGTATAGCCGGCCATGAGAGCCACCTTGGGCAGCATGTCCGCTCTTGCCACGGTTATTTTCTTTTCGTAGATGTCGCTCGCGATGCTGAGACTTCTGGTTTCCGGCCTGTCATCGTATATCTGCTCCATGTCTTTCCGGGCAAGGACATCCGGAACGGGGATTGCATCGAGGGTCTCGTCCGCCAAAAGAATATCGCTATCCAGAGGAAGACCTATCTGCTTACAAAGCAGCATCTTGGCAAGGACAAGTCCGTTTTCGGCCTGAGTCTTCATCATGTCCGCTTCGTTGGATTTGACCTTTATCTGAAGGCCGTCCGATTTGGTGGCGACTCCCTCGGCAATGGAGATTTCCACATCCTTTTCCATTTTGCGGAGCAGGTCGGAATATGAATCGGCAAGCTTCTTTTTGTTGGCGAGGGAAACAATCTGCCAATATGCCTGATCCACATCCACGACAGTCTCCTGGTACTTCTGGTCATACTGCGATCTGGACAGGTTCTCGGCAAGTCTGGCTATCTGGTTGGATGCAATGATTTTGCCTCCCATGAATACAGGCTGCTGCAAGGTAACGCCGCCGGCGAAGATGTTATGGATGCCCAGATGAAGCTTGTCGTCAATCTGCGCCCCTATCCGGTTGACCGCAGCGGCCAATTCTCCGCTCTGCGCTTTCTGCATCACGGTCTGGAAAAGAGGATTGGTCATTATCTTCTGCGCCGTGGCAGGGTCTGATGCCATAATCTGCTGTACGATTCCCTGCAGCGATTCAGTCGCGCTCTGGACCATGCCCGCTCCGGAGTTTCTCAGCGCCGATGAAGTCTCGTCATTGACCAGAGCGATTTTTTCGGAATTGTAAAGATATGCTCCCGTAGCCGAAATGTTCGGGAAATAGTTGGCAAGAGCGATTTTCTTGTCATAGCCGGACATTTCCACACGGGTCCGTGCCTGTTCCAGCTCTTTGTTGTTCTCTATGGCCATCTGCCTGCAGTCGTCCAAACTCAGTGTACGCTGCGCGGACGCCCCTATCGGAAGGGCCGCAAGTACAGCAAAGACAAGCGTAATTTTTTTCATATAAATATTGTTTTCTTTTTATCCGGTTTTCTTATAAATAACTTTACAAAAAATTTTTTACTTGCAAAAAAGTTGCCTATTTTGGTCAAATGTATTGGATTTTGGTCCAATCGCTGGTATATTCGTATAAAAAGAACAGCCCGCTGCCCGGTAAAGTTCTGGCCAAAAGCCCCCCGCGGTTGACAAAACGAGAGAAATATGCCCGAAAATTTTTACGAAGCCGACATAGCGACACTTAAAACGCTATTCCCGAAATATGCCGACAATCAGCTCGGAAATGACATGATCATCGCCAAGCTCAGCATGGGAGAATCCCTGGAGTTTCTGCGTGAACCGTTCCGTTTCAAAGGATACATGGCCATTTTCTGCCTGAAGGGGTCCTTTTCGATGAGCCTGAATCTCAAGAAGTATGACGTCCATGAGAATTCATTGATTTTCAGCATTCCGGGCTACATCATGAGCCTTTCCGAGATGGAAAGCGGCAAAGAGCTGGAATTCATCCTCATAGCTCTCTCCCAGGAAGTGGTGTCCACCATCAGGTTCGACTTCAACAGGCTGTTTTCCGAAAGCATCCGGATTCTGGACAATCCCGTCATAAACCTGAGCGGAGACGAGCTCGGAATCGTCAAGGATTATTTCTCGCTCGCGCTGAAGGTGTCTTTTTCCGACATAACCAACAAGGAAGGCATCCTCACTCCGTTCATATCCTCTCTCCTTTACGTAGTCGCCTCATCATGGTTCAAGAAATACGAAAAGGCCAGGGAGATTGCCAAGATTCCCAAGCACACGGCCAGGTCTTCGCTTATCTATGAGAATTTTCTCAGGCTCGTCACGGAATATCACAATTCCGAAAGAAAGGTGTCATTCTATGCGGACGAGCTCTGCCTTTCACCGAAATACCTTTCCAAAATCGTCAAGCAGGTAAGCGGCAAGACCGCTCCCGAATGGATTGATTCATTCGTCATTCTGGAAGCCAAGAACATGCTGCGTTACTCAAACTGTTCCATAAAGGAAATAGTTTTCAAGCTGCATTTTACAAGCCAGTCGGTATTCTACAAGTTTTTCAAGAACCACACCGGGCAGACTCCAAGCGACTACAGGGACAGAGAGAAAAAGCCGGCAAAGTAGAAGATGTTTTTTTTCGTCAAAGTCAGATATGACACCGTATGGGGAGAAGAGCTGAAACTGCGTCTGCACGATGAGCTCCTGCCCATGGAGTATTCTTCACCGGGAACATGGACGGCGGAATTCGAAGGGGACGGGCGCTACTCTTTCGAATTGTGGAAGGATGGCAGATGCATAAGAAAGGAGTGGCGCGGACATGACCTGAGACGCGTAAGATGCAGAAAAGGACAGAACCGCATCGTTGTCCGCGACAGGTGGAAGGATGTCCCGGAAAATTCACCTCTCTATTCCGATTTCTTCACAGAAGTGGTTTTCAGGAGAAAGGAACGCACGAACGGAACGGCATCAAAGCATCAGGAGGCGAATCTCCTTTTCCTGGCAGACTGTCCGCAGGTCCGTCCGGAACTGGTTCCGGCCATGAGCGGAAGCGGCCCGCTGTTCGATGACTGGAAAAGATTCCTGCCTCTTGAAGGGAGCGGAGTCCCCCAATGGGAGATAAGCCTGAATGCAGATGCTCCTTTCGAGTACAAATTTCTGCTGCTGGACAGGAACAGCATGAGACCCTTCGTATGGGAAGAGGGCAGAAACCGCCGCATTGACGGAATCCCGTCCGGCGGAAGCCTGCTCGTCATGGCCGATACCGTGCCGACATTTCACCTGAAAGCTTGGCGGGGCTCGGGAACGGCCGTCCCGGTTTTTTCCCTGCGCGGAAAAGATGATTTCGGTGTCGGCGAGTTCAAGGACATACGCCCTCTGGCGGACTGGGCCTCATCCTGCGGCATGAACGTTCTGCAGTTTCTTCCCGTCAACGACACAACTCTGACCCGCAGCAAACTCGATTCCTACCCCTACAATGCCGTGTCGGCGTTTGCGCTCCACCCCCAGTACATAAGTCTGTCCGACGCCGGCGTAATGCTCAGGAAAAAAGACAAGGCAACCGCCGCCGAACTCGATGCCCTCCCGGCGCTGGACTACGAGAGAGTCAACTCGGAGAAGGAGAGGCTGCTGAGAAAAGCCTATACTTCTTTCAGGAAGTCCCTGGACAATCCGGAGCTCAGGAAGGATTACGATCGTTTCATGAACAGAAACCGGGAATGGCTTCTGCCATATTCCGTCTTTTCCTGCATCAGGGACGAGAGGGGAACCTCCGACTTTGCTTCATGGGGCGAATACGCCGTATATTCGAGGAGAAAGGCAAAAGAATATGCTGACGCACATGAGCATGAAACCGGCTTCTACTTCTACGAGCAGTTCATTCTGGACAGGCAGCTGAAAGACGCGAGGGATTACGCCCATTCAAAAGGCATCTGCCTGAAAGGGGACCTGCCGATAGGCATAAGCCGTTGCAGCGTGGACGCATGGACTCATCCGGAACTTTTCAGACTGGATTCACAGGCAGGCGCCCCTCCAGATTTTTTCTCCGTGGACGGACAGAACTGGGGCTTTCCCACTTACAACTGGGAGAAGATGGCCGAAGACGGTTTCGCATGGTGGAAAAAGCGTATGCGCCGTCTGGGAGAATATTTCGACTGCCTGAGGATTGACCATATACTCGGGTTCTTCCGGATCTGGGAAATCCCCCGTCCGTTCCGCAGCGGACTGACCGGCCATTTCAACCCCGCGCTTCCCTATTCCGGACAGGAACTTGAAGACAAAGGTTTCCATATCGGTGAAGACACCGCCTTTTTCGTAAGGAAGGATGCCGTAAAAGATGAGAATCTGCGGCCCGATGTCCTTTTCCTGGAAGATCCGCGCAAGTCGGGATTCTTCCACCCGGCCATAGCAGGGAAGGAATCTACGGCGTACACGAAACTGGACGGCGGCATGAAGAAGGTCTATGATACCCTGTACGAGGATTTCTTCTACCACAGACATGAGCGGTTCTGGAGGGACGGGGCGATGAGAAAGCTGCCTCAGCTGCTCAAATCCACAGGGATGCTCGTCTGCGGAGAAGATCTGGGCATGATTCCGGGATGCGTCCCGGAGGTAATGAAGGAGCTGAGAATCCTGTCGCTGGAGATACAGCGTATGCCGAAAAAATACGGAGAAGAGTTCGCCGACCCTGCGCAGTACCCCTATCTTTCGGTCTGCGCCACGGGCACGCATGACACCAGCAATCTCCGCTCTTGGTGGCGTGAGGACAAGGATGCCACCCGGCGCTATTACAACGGCTTTCTCCACTGCGACGGAGACGCTCCACAGGACTGCGGGCCGCTTTTGTGTGAAAAAATCATCCGGAAACATCTTGAGTCCCCTTCCATGCTCTGCATCCTCCCGCTGCAGGACTGGCTTTCCCTTGACAGGGGACTGCGCTATCCGGGAAACCCGGACGATGAACGGATAAACGTACCGGCCGTACCGCATTTTTACTGGCGGTACAGGATGCACCTCCCTCTGGAAAGACTGACTGCCGACAAAGATTTCAGCCTGCTCATACGCGAGATGAATTCCGATGCAGGCCGCGGGTAAGCGGCAAAAAAATTCGCGATTGTCATTTACGCTTGTTAAATTTGTATGGTTACGTTTTAGTTCATCATCAAAATGAAAAGACTGATATTCGCTACTGGAAACCATGACAAGATAAGGGAAGCTGCCGAGATTCTCGGAGACGGGTACGTGATATGGACTCCGGAAATGTATGGAATCACTGAAGAAATTCCGGAAACAGGCGATACGTTGAGGAAAAATTCCATCCAGAAAGCCATGTTCGTCCACGAACGCACCGGCATGGACTGCTTTGCCGACGATACCGGACTGGAAGTCAATGTCCTGAACGGGGCTCCGGGAGTCAATACGGCACGCTATGCGGGTCCATGGCACGATTCAGCCGCGAATATGGCCAAACTGCTCAAAGAAATGGAAGGGAAGACGGACAGAAGGGCATGCTTCCGCACCGTGGTGACACTGTACATGGACAAAGGTCTGTACACATTTGAAGGCGAGGTAAAGGGCAGGATAGGGTTCACCCAGCACGGTCACGGCGGATTCGGATACGATCCCGTTTTCATTCCCGATGAGATTGCCGATGAAAAAGGCATGACAGTACGCAACGTACGCGATCTCACCATGGCCGAACTCAGCGAAGAACAGAAAAACCTCATCTCCCACAGAGGCAAGGCCCTCAGGGCCATGGCAGATTTTCTCAGGACCCTGCAATGACGGAAGATGTCAGGCTCATAGTCCTCGCCTACACTAAATACGGCGAAAAATCGATTGTCCTTCATGCGCTTTCGCGCGAATATGGAAGACGAGGATTCCTGGTCCGGGCGGTAAAAGGCTCTTCCATGTCCATGTTCCTGCCACTGAGCATCGTGGAGGCAAGCGTCAGGGAGAATCCGAAGTCGTCTCTGCTCGGGGCCGACGGCTTTTCAGCCCTCTACCCCCTGAACGGGATAAGGGACAATCTCAGCAAAAACGCCATGACGATGTTCATGAGCGAAGTTCTGTACCGCGTCATAAAGGACGGGACAAATGAGGATGGTCTTTTCGACTGGTGCATGAAATCCATAATCACTCTGGACTCACTGCCGGCGGGAGGGTTCGGCAACTATCACATACGGTTCCTGCTGGAACTGGCATCTGCGTTGGGCTTCACTCCGGCCGAGGAGGACATGAAACCTTTTTCGCCTTCTCACCTACGGGAGATTTCCCTGCTGGTGAAGCTTCCTCTCGCCGAGGCCATGCTTCTCCCTCTGTCGGGCACATCGCGGAGCGAGATCTGCAAAGACATCCTCAAGTACCTCGAATACCACACTGAATCAGCCATAAACATAAAATCACTGGACGTTCTCAGAGAACTGTTTCACTGAGACATGCTCCGAAACATTTCCAAAAATGAAGAAGAATCACAGCTGGATTAAAGAATCGATCATTTTTCTCGTCGTCACGGGACTGTTCTTCGGCGTGCTCGGCCACTTCATGGGCGGGAAAAACATGATGAGCACTATCATGTCCACCGCACACGATCTGATTCTCAACACGGTGTTCTACCTCATGGGCATCATAGTCCTGGCCGGAGCCCTCAGCTCCCTGTTTTCGGAGTTCGGAGTGCTGAAACTGCTTGAAAAGATTCTGACGCCGCTCATGAAACCGCTTTTCAACCTTCCCGGTGTAGCAGCATTGGGTGCGGTAATGACCTTCATGTCGGACAACCCTGCAATCATGACCCTTTCCAAGGACAGGCAGTTCGGTTCATATTTCAAGAAGTACCAGATGGCCTCGCTCATCAACTTCGGAACGGCATTCGGGATGGGCTTCATCGTGCTCATCACCATGATAGGCTACGACACCTCAGCGGCACTGACGGGCCTCGCGGCCGCTTTCGTGGGAGCGGTCATATCCACACGCCTGTTTCAGCGGTCAGTCCTGAAGGCGGATCCGTCCCTCGATTCACAATACGTCCCCGAGCTGAACGAGGAAGACATAAAGGAAGAAAAAGATGAAGAAAACCAGACAGGCGTGTTCATGCGCTTCCTCAACGCTCTGCTCGACGGAGGTAAGAAAGGCGTGGAACTGAGCATGTCCATCATCCCCGGCGTGGTGATAATAACCACTTTCGTAATCATGCTTACCTTCGGCCCGGGAGAATCGGGCGAATACACCGGTGGCGCCGGAGAAGGAGTCCCGGTATTGCCTTGGCTTGCGGAAAAGGTCCACTGGATCTTCGAATGGCTGTTCGGGCTCACGGACATGAAGCTCATAGCTTTTCCTATGACGGCCCTCGGTGCGGTGGGCGCGGCTCTCGGACTGCTGCCCACATTCAATGCGGCAGGTGCCTTGGACGGAAACGCGGTAGCCGTATTCACGGCCATAGGCATGGTCTGGAGCGGTTTCCTATCCACCCACACCGCGCTCATGGACTCCATCGGTTTCCGTAAGTTTGTCCCGAAAGCGATTCTCACCCACACTGTCGCGGGTCTCATCGCCGGAGTCCTGGCCCACCTGTTCTATCTCCTCTTGTCGCTTTTGTAGCCGCGTTTTTCCTTGCCGCGCCGGCCGTTGCGCTTTGATGCTTGTATCGCCGCCTTGACCTTGGCCTTCCTGGCCTCCTTGTCACCGTGTCCGGGTTCGGAAGGACCTGAAAAGGGCTCCGCGATGCCGTCCTCGATAAGCTCATAGTCCAGAATCCGCTGGTCAAGGTTGGTGTTTTTCACTTTTATCCTCACAGGGTCGCCGAGACGGTAGACCTTGCCGCTGCGGTGTCCGACGATACGGTAGTGCGCCTCGTCAAATTCGTAGAAGTCGCTCTTTATGTCGCGCAGGGGGACCATGCCTTCTATCTTGGTGGGCTCTATCTCCACATACATGCCCCAGTCCGTAAGGCTGGATATGTGTCCGTCGTATTCGTTGCCGATCTTGTCCTCCATGAACTCGACAAGCTTGTATTTCACGCTGTCCCTTTCGGCGTTGGCGGCAATGACTTCCCTCTCCGAAGCATGGACGCACTGCTGTTCGTAATAAGCCTTGTCCTGGGACGCTCCCCCGTTCAGGTAGATGGAGAGCAGCCTGTGCACCATGGTGTCGGGATAGCGGCGTATGGGAGACGTGAAATGGGTGTAGAACTTGAAGGCCAGCCCGTAGTGGCCGATATTGTCGGTACTGTAGCAAGCTTTCGCCATGGAACGCAACGCAAGATTCTCCAGTGCCTGAAATTCGGGTTTGTCCTTTGCCTCGGACAACAGACCGTTGAGTTCCTTGGCCACTGCACCCTCCTGGAAGTTGACTTTGTATCCGAAATTGCCGGCGAAACTGCTGAGTCCTTCCAGTTTCATGGAATTGGGCTCGTCGTGGATACGGTAGACAAAAGTCTTGGCGTTTTTGCGCGCCTTGCCGTCCATCTTCCCTCCGGTTGCCACGAACTCGGCTACGGAACGGTTTGCGAGAAGCATGAATTCCTCTATCAGCCAGTTGGCTTCTTTGCTTATCTTCTGATATACTTCCACCGGTTTGCCGTTTTCATCCACCTTCACCTTCATCTCGGGGCGCTCGAAACTTATGGCACCGTCTGCAAAACGCTTCCTCCTGAACATGGAAGCGAGATTCCACAATGTAAGTATCGCCTGCTTGATGTCTGAAGGGATTACGCAGCCGTCATTGATCCCGAACACGTCCGAGTCTCCGACGCCTTTGCCGTCGGTCCCGCCTTTTATCTCCATCTGCATGGCCTTGGACCCCGCATCTATGATCTGCTGCGCCGTTTCGTATGCGAACCTGTAATCCGAACGTATCACGGTCCGTCCGAACCAGTGTGAGACGACCCTTCCTCTCGGAGTGATTTCAAACACCGCCGAGAAGGTCAGCTTTTCTTCATTCGGCCTGAGGGAGCAGAGTTTGTTGGACAGTTTCTCCGGCAGCATCGGCACCGTCCTGTCCACGAGATAGACCGATGTTCCCCTGGCCTGGGCCTCCTTGTCCACGACCGAACCGGGAGTGACGTACCATGAAACATCGGCTATGTGCACCCCGACTTCATAGTTGCCGTTGTCCAGAGCTTTGAACGACAGCGCATCGTCGAAGTCCTTGGCATCCGCCGGGTCTATGGTGAAAGTGAGAGTGTCGCGGAAGTCGCGGCGGTTTTTGAGGTCTTCCGCCGTTATCTTGTCGGAGATGCCGTCAGCCGCATTTTCCACTTCGGGCTCGAACCTGTAGGGCAGGCCGTACTCTGCCAGGATGGCGTGCATCTCCGTGTCATTCTGCCCCATCTCTCCGAGGACATCCACGAGATGGCCGTGCGGATTGGCTTCGCCTCTTTTCCACGAATCCACGACGGCCGCGACCTTCATCCCGCTTTTAGCCTTCAGTTCGGAACGCTGCCCGTCCACGGTTTCATAAACGCCCTTCACGGAAAACGCACCGTCTCCGTCGCGCACAAGGCAGCCTTTGAAGTCGGGGGTTTCCTCCCTGTCCGCAGGCTTTCTGCCGCCGTACACCGGCTTGCCGTCCGGACCGAGGATGTCTATGCTTATGTCGTAAGGCATGAAACGGCTCTGCATCAGCACCCAGGCCTGATCGCCCACTATGTGCAGCACTCCGATGAAAGGCTTGGATGAACGCTCCACGACTGCCTTTATCTCCCCTTCCTTTCTGCGGCCTCCGGCGCCCTGTCTGGTGATGACGAACCTGACTCTGTCACCGTTGAGCGCACCTGCGGTCTTGGTCGCCTTGACAAACACGTCGTCATCGCGCTCCGCAGCCCCGTCAGGAGTGACAAAAGCATATCCGTCCCTTGTCATGCGTACGGTTCCTTCAGCCTCCGGCAGGTTCTTTCTGATATTCTTTTCGGTCTTCTTGATGAAGGAGCCGTTCTTTCTCTTTGCGCTCATAGTTATGGATTTACTTTTACGGACTTCAAATATTTTCTATCTTTGTCCGGCTTTGAAGAATTCTTTATACAATTTCCTGCAAAGGTAGGAAAAAGGACTATAAAAAGACACTTATATGAAAGAGAAAAAAGTACTCCTGATGATTCTCGACGGTTGGGGAGAAGGCAGACACGACTACACCAATGCGATTTATTCCCAGGGGGCTCCGTTCATAGATTCCCTCAGGGCGAAATATCCCTTCAGCCATCTCCAGGCATGTGGAGAATATGTCGGGCTTCCGGATGGCCAGATGGGCAACTCGGAGGTAGGCCACATGAATCTGGGCGCCGGCAGGGTCATATATCAGGACCTGGTAAGGATCAACATGGCGGCCCGGGAACACAAGTTCCTTGAAAACAAAGAGATAAAGGCCGTATATGACTACGTGAAGAAAAGCGGGAAGAAGCTCCACCTCATGGGTCTCACATCCACGGGAGGCGTCCATTCCTCACTGACGCACGTCTATGAATTCCTGCATGTCGCCAAGGAATACGGGCTGGACAAAGTGTACGTCCACGCTTTCATGGACGGACGAGACACCGACCCCAGAAGCGGCAAGGGATTCCTCGAGGATCTGGAGAAGCACATGGCGGAGACGACAGGAAAAATCGCCACGGTCTGCGGCAGGTTCTACGCGATGGACAGGGACAAACGCTGGAGCCGCCTGAAAGAGGCCTACGACATGCTTGTGGACGGGAAAGGTGCAAAATTCACTTCAGCGACCGAAGCCATCCAGGCCTCATACGATGCTGACGTGACCGACGAGTTCGTGAAACCTATAGTAATCACCGGCGGAAACGGCGAGCCTCTGGCAAAAATCGAAGAGGGAGATGCCGTCATCTTCTACAATTTCCGCAACGACAGGGCAAGGGAACTCACCTCGGTTCTCACCCAGAAAGACATGCCGGAAGAGGGGATGCACACGATTCCGCTGTATTATTGCTGCCTGACTCCTTATGACGCTTCCTTCAAGGGCGTTCACGTACTGTTTGAGAAAGAGCTCGTAGACCAGACTCTCGGAGAGACTGTCTCGAAGGCAGGGAAGCACCAGCTGCGCATAGCGGAGACAGAGAAATACGCCCATGTGACGTTCTTCTTCAACGGCGGAGCGGAAGCGCCCTACGAAAACGAGGACAGGATTCTCGTCGCATCTCCCAAGGTGCCGACATATGACCTCCTGCCGCAGATGAGCGCACCGGAGGTGGCCGAGAAACTTGTCAATGTCATCAATACCGGAAAAGAGGACCTGATAATCCTCAATTTCGCCAACGGTGACATGGTCGGCCATACGGGAGTGTACACCTCCGTAACCCAGGCCGTAGCCTGCGTAGACAAGATGGTGGAAAAGGTGGTCAATGCCGCCGTGGCGCAAGACTACGCAGTCATCATAACGGCGGACCATGGAAATGCGGACCACGAGGTGAACGACGATGGCACTCCCAACACCCAGCATTCGCTCAATCAGGTGCAGTTCATAGTGGTGAACGCAGGCGACGAGGTCAAGACCGTCAAGGACGGAGCTCTCTGCAACGTGGCGCCTACCATTCTGAAGCTGATGGGCATCCCCGCACCTCCCAAGATGACCGCGGAGCCTCTTATCTGACATATCGGGCCTGAAGCGGAAAGCTTCGGGCCTTTTTCTGCCCGAAGCGTCCGGAAGGCTGCGGACCGGGAAAACAATTACGGTGAACCGGTTCGGGAATTGTCCGACAGACCGCTTGGTATAGGAATTGCAAAAAAGCCTCAGGTTTTTTACAGGATTATAGAAAATGAACTTTCTCAGATACGCTTTAGCTTCAGCCGCAGCAGGGCTGTGCGTCCTCTCTGCAAATGCGCAGAGCAGGGATTTCAGAATCGGCAAATGGACGGAGATAGACAACGCGATTCTCAAGGAGCTGGAGAGATCCTATGTGGACACTCTTCCGATAGACAGGATGGAAAGCAACGGGATAAAGGCCATGCTGTCAAGCCTGGACCCATACACCGTCTATGTCCCCGAAGAGGAGAACGAGGACTTCCAGATGAGCATAGGGAAAACCTATGGCGGAATCGGCGCTGTAATCTACAAGCCTGAAAAAGACGGTTTCGTCTACATAAACGAACCATACGCAGGAAGCCCGGCCCAAAGAGCCGGTCTCGTTCCCGGAGATCAGATAATGGAGATCGACGGAGTGTCCACAATCGGACTTGAAACAAAGGAATGCAGCGACAGGATGAAGGGCAAACCCGGGACGGAGGTCAAATTCAAGGTCAAAAGAGTTCGCGGCGGCAATGAAGAAACCATAACGGTCAAAAGGGAAAGGATACACCTGCCAGATGTGGAATACGCCGGCATGGTGAACGATACGACAGGATACATCCTGCAGACCGGATTCACCGAAAACGTGTCCTCGGCGGTCAGAGAAGCGGTACTGAAGCTTAAAAAAGAGGGCATGAAACTGCTCGTACTCGATTTACGCGGCAATGGAGGCGGACTGCTCGGTGAAGCGGTGAACATAGTTTCCCTGTTCGTCCCCAAAGGGTCTACGGTAGTGACGCAGAAAGGGAAGACGGATTCGGAAAGCATCGTGTATAAGACCACACTCGACCCCATAGACACGGAGACTCCCATGATAGTGCTGGTGAACGGAGGCACTGCTTCCGCATCGGAAATCATCTCCGGGGCGCTTCAAGACTACGACAGAGCTGTCATCATGGGAAAAAGGACATACGGAAAAGGTCTGGTGCAGAGCATCCGTCCTCTTCCGTACAACGGACAGCTGAAAGTCACCACGGCAAGGTACTACACACCGAGCGGACGCTGTGTCCAGGCCATCAACTACTCCGAGATGAATGAAGACGGCAGCGTCGCACACATACCCGACTCTCTCACCCATGAGTTCAAGACCAGAGGCGGAAGGACAGTGAGGGACGGCGGCGGCATCACTCCGGACATAGAAGTAGCCGACCCTAAATACAGCAGAATAGTGTATTCGCTTGTGCTTGGAGGAATCGTGGAACAGTACGCCCTGGACTATGTCATAAGACATCCGTCCATAGCTCCTGCGGATGAATTTCATTTCAGCGATGAAGAATATCAGGATTTCGTCAGCTTCGCCAAAGACAAGAAGTTCGATTCCAGATCGAGTGCCAAGGCCCTGTTCGATCAGATGAAGAAGGAACTGGAGGAAGACGGCATAAGCGAGTCCGTAAAAGATGAGCTGGACGCCCTGGACAAGGCCATAGACATAGACAAGGTGGATTTCCTGAACATGAAAAAAAGCGAACTGGTTCCGTTCATCGAAGAGGAAATAGCAGTCCGGTACTATTTCCAGGAAGCCGGGGTGAAGGTACGTCTGCGCTACGACAGCCAACTGAAGGAAGCCTTGGCCAAATACGTCCCCCTCGCATCAGCGCCACAACCAGCTCTGTGACAAAGGGTCGCATTTTCTGACGGCTGCCGCTTTCTTTTTCCCGAGGGCTTCGTCAAGCCCCGGGAAAAGACGGTAGCCGAGTCTTTTTTCAAGTTCCGCTATGGTAATGGCCATTTCCGGCTTTACCTTTCCGGTAGAGGCAGGTCTTTTGCCGTATTCTTCGTGGTCGAACCAGAATGCGCAGCCGACAAACTCACCCCGTTCCGGACTGCCATGCAGATTGTCCGCGGAGGTGTAGCTCAGCAGGGCCTTGAAATATGCCGCCGGCACCGTTACCTTCCTGCCCGACAGGTCGAGAGCATATTCTGAAGAGCCGTCCGTCACACAGCCGGTCACGACATAAAGAGTGTCGGATGCAGAAGCCCATTTCCTCACTTTCGTTTCAAGATCCGCCCACAGGCCACCGTTGAAATCGTTGTTCTGCGGAGTTATGTTGGTACTGTAGAATGTGGAAGCATTGTTGCGCCTTGTCCCCTGCCTGTCCGCCGACGGTATCTGATGTCCTCGGGAATACCACCGGCCTCCGTCGGCTTTCCTGTAGGCCCTGCCGACATCCTGCTGCTTTTCCGCCGGCAGCAAAGGGTCGAAGGCCCATTCGTCGCTGCGCCCGACTTTTTTTCCCATGTTCCACACGCTCAGAGGATATGCGACCCACAATGAAACAAGGTCCGAATAGCTGTAGCAGAAAGAATAGTTCCGTGTTCTGACGCTTTCCACATCCATGTAATGACGGAAAACTTCGTATCCGCCGTCCACGGGAAGTTCCGGCAGTTCCATCCAGCAGCTCCACCCGGTACGGCCGGGAGATTCATCCTGCGGTTTTCCGCAGGAATGGAATGACAATGCCAGACTTAAGATGAAACAGCCTGCAAGTGCGGCCGCAAGTATCCTGACGCTCACTACCAGAAGTTTTTTCAAAAGCATGCGTGTCCTCCTTACGGACCACATCCGTCCCGCATGCTTCACATCAAACCAAATGTAAGCAATAATCCTCCATAAAACAATTATGCGGAACAGGCAGCGTTCTTACGCCGGTCCTGTCCCGCATATCGGGATGTATGTCTAAGCACGGTGTTCCGCAGACTGACTCCGCGGAACCCGGCCGGGACAGATTAGAATGAATACTTGGCCGTAAACATCATGTTCCAAGTGGAGACAGTGCTGTTGTACTTGCTCCAGGTAGGTTTGGTGAATGTATAGGCACCCGATCTTGTGTCATACTTCAGAATCTGGTCAGAACTCATGCGCTTGATCGTGCCCCAGTCGCTGTTGAGCATGTTGGCGACATTGTTGATGTCGACGGCAAGCTGGAGAGCATGGACTTTATTGCCTACGTTCAGCTTGAAGTCCTGAGCCACCTTGACATTGATTCTGTTGACCCAAGGCATTATTCTGGCACCCCTTTCGGAGTACTCTCCCCTGTGGTTCTTCAGATACTTGTCGGAGGACAGGAACTGCTGGTATGCGGCCTTGTTCTCGGCTGAGCTGAAGTTCATGGAATTGAGTTCAGCGTCCGTAGGCACATATATCAGGTTGTTGGCACCGCCGTCTCCGGTCACGTTGTTCATGGTGTAGGAATACCTGGTGTAGGAATAGTTCCCGACATATCCATAGTTGTAACCCTCATAGAAAAGACCGAGAGTGGTGGCGAGATGTCTGCCCTCGTTGATACGGTAGCTGACATTTGCAATCACACGGTTGGGGGAAACATACGTGCCATGTCCGAGTTCGGGGGTCTTGGAGCCCTTCACATTGTAGGTCATGGTGTTGTAGGCAGAGCTGAGCTGATCTGGTCGCCTATGCCGTCGGAAAGCGACTTGCTGTCACTTCTGGTGTAGGCTGCCATGAGGGAAAGGCCGAAGGGGAAATCCTTCTGCAGCTGTGCGGTGACGGAATAGTACCATCCGTGGACGTCGTTCACGTTGTATATGTAATACGGGTTCACGTTCTGGCGGAGGCTGTTCTTCAGATTTTCAGACACCCATGTAGGACGGGCCTCAGGCTCTCCGGGGAGAGAGATGCCGCTGCCCTCGACCATGCCGAGCTTGTCGACATAGACGGAACTGATGTCGTAATTGTAGATGCCTTCAAGAGTTCCCTTGATTCCCAAGGGAAGTTTTGCATCCAGCGCGAGGGACGTTTTCCATGTGGTAGGCATCTTGAGATTCTTGGAGAGAACCGTAGCGCCCGTAGGAGCATAGAGATCCTGTGCATGGAAGTTTCCGCCATAGAGCTCGCTGAGGATGTCCGAAGTGTTGTCATGGAAAGACGGAGCACCGGCAGCCGCAGCACCCGCGGCACTGGTGGACGTGATGTACTGGGCCTGCAGGCAGTTGCTGTTGCCGGCTACTGACACAATCCACACGAAAGGAATTCTTCCGGTGTAGATGCCGCTTCCGCCGCGGAGTACAAAGTTCCTGTTACGGAGGACATCCCAGTTGAAGCCGATTCTCGGGGAGACGTTCACGCGGCCGTGAGGCATGTCGGAAGTCTTGTGCCCGTAAAGAGTGGTGCCGGGAGTTCCGAGAGCTGTGAACTCCTTGTTCTCGTTGTTGTCAAGAGAAGGATAGAAAGGAAGCTCGAAACGGATGCCGGCGGTAAGCTTGAAGTAGTCGCTGAAGGACACTTCGTCCTGGACGTACCACGAAGCCTGCATGTACTGGAATGAAGGATATACCTGTTTGAGATCGTCACGGTTGGAGTGCGTGATTGCGAATGCCGCGGGAGCGGCGTTGTTTTTGAAATCCGCCCATGAGTTGTAGACATAGTATCCGAGACCGCCCTGCATGAAGCCGTTCTTGGTCTTGTCCCACTCGAACTGAAGTCCGCCGACAAGGTTGTGGATTCCTGTACGGTAGCTTACCTCATCGGTCCCGATGACGGTATGCACGTCACGCAGGTTTCCATAAGTGAAGGGGTCAGGTCCGAATGAAGTGATGACAGCCCTTGTTTCGCCGCCGAGTTCGTTTCCGGCGTAGTCATGAGTGATGTCTTCGAGGATGTCCACGGTAGGAAAATTCTTTCCGACGAAGCTGCGAGGCTCGTCCTGATGTGACCAGGTGACACGGAAAAGGTTGTTCAGACGTCCGTCAAGGAAGCGTGAGTTGAGCTCCCCGGCAAACGACATGAAGTTCTGCTCCTGATAGTAACGGCTGCTCTCGAAGAACTGCGCGTAATCGGAGGTCCTTCCGTAGTTGTTCCTGTCGTAAGGGTTGGGGGAAAGAGGGTTGACCGATGAAGAAGGCGATGAAGAATACTTGTTCATGGTCTGGCTGTAACGGACGTTGAGCTTATGGTTGTCGTTTATGTTCCAGTCCACACGGGCAAGCACTTTCCAGTCGGGAGTCTTGAGGGAATAACCCTCGTATCTGCCCGGGTTGTATCCGTATTTTTCAGAAAGGTATGATTTGACTTCTTCCATGAAAGCGTGGGTAGGACGGAGGACGCCTGTGTCGCCTCCGAAGGCCTCGCTTTCGCTCTGACGCACCCTCTTGGATGAGCCGGGCTGGTTGTCAAGAGCATACTCGAAGTTCACAAAGAAGAACAGCTTGTTCTTGATGATGGGAGCGCCCACGGTGACGCCGGTGACGTTGTCCAGATAGTCGGTCTTGTTGACCTTCTTGTCGCCCACTTTGTAACCGGTGATTTCATCGGCCTTGTAGTAGTTGTACACGGAAGCATGGAGCTCGTTGGTACCGCTCTTTGTCACAGCGTTTATGGCACCTCCAGTAAAGCCGGACTGGCGCACGTCGAACGGAGTGATGTTTATGCTCATCTGCTCGATGGCATCCATGGAGATGGGGGTTCCGCCGGCGGGAAGGTTCGCACCTATGCCGAATGCGTTGTTGAACGCGGCACCATCCACAGTCACGTAGGATGAACGGTAGTTTCCGCCACCCACGGCAAGACCGTTGGAGGTGACTGAAGCCTGAGGAGTCAGCCTGAGGACGTCATTGAGCGCACGGGACGATGTAGGAAGAGCCTCCATTGTCTTCTGGCTCACAGCCGTACCGGCTCCGGAGCGGTCTATGTTCATGCTGGAGGAAGAGGCATCGGCGACGATGACCGTTGCATCCAGTCCCATGGACTCCACATCCAGTGAAGCGTTTACGTTGACCACCTCGGAAAGAGGGGCATATACTTCGTTGAATTCCACTTTTCTGTAACCAAGCATCTCGAAGGTCACATTGTAGGGGCCGCCCGGAGTGATGGAATTGATGCGGTACGCACCATTGGCATCGGTGACGGTGTAGTAGTTCGACCCCGAAGGGGTGTAGGTAGCGATAACGGCCGCACCTGCTACAGGCCCGTCCGCGTCGACCACACGGCCTGCTATGGACGAAGTCGTCACCTGAGACCATGCAGCTGTCCCGGCAGTCAGCATAGCGGCTGCAAGAACAAGTCTTTTAAGAACTTTAAACATTTTGATAGGTATAGAACGTAATAATTTGCTTCACTGTTTGTAAAAAACAGGCGCAAAGATAGACCTTTTTTTGATATATAAAAATTTTAAAAAGCGGCGACGCTCATCGCAATCGGCCACTTTATATTCTACATATCGAAAAAAATACTATATTTGCACCTCGAAATGTGGACAGATTTGATTGCTTGCAACCACGTAAAAAAATGCTAAAAACTTCATAGTGTTTTTTTGTGTATCATCCGCTCCGCATTTCCGCACGGAGCTTTTTTCGTAAATACGGCAGCTCCATGATTTTTACAAAAAACAAAACATCTATGAGCACTTATCTTTTTACCTCTGAATCTGTCTCGGAAGGACATCCGGACAAGGTAGCGGATCAGATATCGGATGCGGTACTGGATGAATTCCTGCGCCAGGACCCGAACGCAAAAGTGGCCTGCGAGACATTCTGCACCACCGGACTCGTAATCGTGGGAGGAGAAGTCCGCAGTGATGATGCCTACGTCGACATACAGCAGACGGCCCGCAATGTGATAGCCAAAATCGGATACGACAGGGCGGACTGCATGTTCGACAGCAACTCATGCGGCGTGCTTTCGGCGATCCACGAACAGAGCGCGGACATAAACCGGGGTGTCGAACGGGGCGACCGTGCAGAACAGGGAGCAGGCGACCAGGGCATGATGTTCGGATACGCCTGCGGAGAGACGGAAGAATACATGCCCCTTCCCATAGCGCTTTCCCACAGAACCTTGCGCATTCTGTCCGACATCCGTCGCCACAGCCCGGAGCTCATGCCCTACCTGCGTCCGGATTCGAAATGCCAATACACGGTGGAATATGACAGCAAGACCAACCGCCCCCTGCGAATCCACACGATAGTGGTCTCCACCCAGCACGACGAGTTCCTGGCAGGCAGCCTCGGGAAAATCGCATATGCGGATGCCGTAAAAAAATACGGCCAGGAGAAAGTGGATGCGGCGATGCACGAGAAAATCGAGAGCGACGTCCGCAAAATCCTGATTCCAAAGGTAAAGGAAAGCCTCCCAAAGGAAACGGCCGAATTATTTGACGACAGGCTCATCCTCTTTGTAAATCCGACCGGAAAGTTCGTGATAGGCGGACCTGCCGGAGACACCGGCCTGACAGGCAGAAAAATCATCGTGGACACATACGGAGGAAGAGGTGCTCACGGCGGTGGCGCTCTGTCCGGGAAAGACCCCTCTAAGGTGGACCGCTCGGCAGCCTACGCCGCAAGATACATAGCCAAGAACATGGTGGCGGCAGGCGCGGCAAGGGAGATGCTGATTCAGGTATCCTACGCCATAGGAGTCGCTGAACCGGTGAGCATCTACGTCAACACCTACGGCACGGCCAACGCAAAGATAAAGGCGGCCGCAGGAGGGGACGGAGCAGATGCGGACATATTCATAGCTTCCGCAATCGGGCGGCTGTTCGACCTCAGACCGGCGTCGATCATCGAGAAATTCCAGCTCAAGAACCCGATCTACGAACCCACTGCGGCCTACGGCCAGATGGGAAGAGAGCCTTACGTGAAAAAGGTGAAACTTATAAGGGACGGCAAAGAGGTGGAGAAAGATGTTCAGTTTTTCGGCTGGGAACTGCTCGACAGCGTGGACAGGATAAAAAAAGAGTTCGGAATCTGAATAAACATCACACCTGAACCCCGGCCTGAGCCGGAAGAGTCTTCCGGAAGGACATCCTAAGCGCGTTCCATCTCGCGGCGGATGTCCTTTTCTTTGATGGATTGCCTCTTGTCGTAGATTTTTTTACCACGGGCCAGAGCTATGAGCAGTTTGGCGTAACCGTTGTCGGCTATGTAGAGCTTGACGGCGACTATGGTCAGTCCCTTAACCTTCACGGCCTGGCTCAGATGGCGCAACTCTCTTTTGGTCAGAAGAAGCTTGCGGTCACGGGCCTGCTCATGCTGTCCCCACGAACCCCAGAAATATTGGGCCACGTTCATGCCCTTCACATAGAGCTGTCCAGCCGAATCGAAATAGCAGAACGCGTCGGAAAGGGAAGCCTTCCCGGCACGTATGGATTTTATCTCCGTACCTGACAGCACTATTCCGGCCGTGTATGTCTCCAGAAATTCGTAATCGAATGACGCACGGCGGTTCTTTATCTGTACCTTACTCTTTGCCTTGGGCATCGTACTCTTTGTTTAACACAGAATGCAAAGATAGCTTTTTCCCTTCCATTTTGGAATTTCCTGCCCGAATCAGTAACTTGAACCCGCTAAAAATCATTTGATGAAAGATAAATTCGTCCCCGAAGGGCCGCCCGTCATGGCACCGATGCCCGAAGCGGAAACAATCGACATCCCTGCCCTGCTGCGCTCCTATCTGGACGGAGAGACGGACCTCATCTGCATAATAGGTCCGACAGCCTCGGGCAAGACACGCTCCGCGGTCAGACTCTGCATGGAAATCGACCGCCTGCTCGCAGAAATGCCGGACAGAGACAAAGAAGCCCCAGGAGCCGAGATACTGTCCGCTGACTCAAGACAGGTCTACCGCGGAATGGACATCGGCACAGGCAAGGACCTGCAAGAATACGGAACGGTCCCGTACCACCTCATCGACATAGCGGAGGCGGGGGAACGTTACAGCATATTCGACTACCAGAGGGACTTCAGCAAGGCTTACGGTGACATGCTGCGGCGCGGAGGGATTCCCGTACTGTGCGGAGGATCAGGCCTGTACATAGAGGCGGCCACATGCGGCTATTCCCTGCCTCAGGTTCCTCCCGACATGAAACTCAGGGCAATGCTGGAAAAGGAAAGCACGGAGACACTGCGCCGGAAACTGCTTTCGCTGAATCCTGACGCGACAGAAAGCACGCTTGCTTCCAGGAGAAGGACCATCAGAGCCATAGAGGTGGCGACGCACCGGGAAGGACGCCCCGAGGAGCAACCTCTCGCCCTGCCGGAAAAGCCTTATTTCATAGGAACGCTCGTGAGCCGTGAAGAAAGGAACGCAAGGATTGACAGACGTCTGGACGAAAGGCTGCACGACGGCATGGCGGAGGAAGTGAAGGGTCTGCTCGCAAAGGGCATTCCCAAGGAGGATCTTATCTACTACGGGCTTGAATACAAGTATGTCACCCAATATGTCACCGGCGTTCTGGACTATGGAGACATGCATACATTGCTGTCCAACGCCATACACCAGTTTGCGAAAAGACAGATGACATGGTTCAGGGGGATGGAACGGGATGGAAGAACCATCCACTGGACTCACCCGTTCTGACGAATCTCAACTCTCCGGCCGAAAGGAAGAAACTGACGAAGTGTCCGGAGAGGCTGATGGCCCGGACGGAGAGTCCGTAGAGGACCGCTGAGGCGAATGTCCGAAAGAGCGGCGGTCACCTTCAGCTTCGCGCCAATACTTGCTGTCAAAGCCGGCAGGCCTGACATAATCTCCATCATGGTCTATGCGGAAAGAGAGATAGGTGATTTTCAGGCCCATGGACAGAAACATCCTTTCATAGTAGGTCTGTACTTCAAATAAGGCATCCACGGCATCTTTTCCGCATACCTCCTCAACCGGGCTGTCATAAAGAGCATCCCGCTTCTCTCCATACAGGTCAGGCGTGGCCGCAAGGATTTCAAGCCCGTTTTCTTCTGCTGTCGCTTTGCTGTACTCGTAAAGAAAACGGCTGTCGGTCTTTAAGTGAACCACGCCTCCGGGCTTCAGGAACTTACGGTAACGCTCCAGAAACAAAGGACTCGTAAGTCTGTTGTTTTCACTTTTCAACTGAGGATCGGAAAACGTCAGCCAGATTTCGGATATCTCTCCAGGAGCGAAAAAAGCTTCGATGAACTCGATTCTCGTCCTCAGGAAGGCCACATTCCCCAAACCCTTCTCTTCGGCATATTTCGCACCTTTCCACAGGCGGGCTCCCTTGATGTCCACTCCTATATAGTTACAAAGAGGATTCCTC
>CAYWPV010000012.1:0-26924 GCA_964460265.1 uncultured Muribaculaceae bacterium
TAAAATCGCTGACCGTCCGGGTGGATATCTCCGTGTTCTTCACACCGGATTCCGTCAGGGCGACGGTTCCGAGATGGCTCTCATCGAATTTGTAGATTTCAACGAATCTGCGCTCGAGGCCGCACCTAAGGCTGCCAAGAAGCCTTCTACGCGCCGTAGCCGTTCAAAGAAATCTGCTGAGGCCGCACCTGCCGAGGCTGCTCCCAAGAGCGAGGCTTCCGAGGCTGAAGCGAAACAGGAAACTGCGGAATAATCTCCGCTGTCAATTTATTTGAGAAACTGTCCGTTTTTAACGGGCAGTTTCTTATTAATGCAAACTTTTGCCACAAAAATCAGGATATGTTTTCAGCCGACGTATACGTCAGAAGACGTAAAACTCTCGTGGAGAAGATGGCCTCATCTGCAGCGGAAGGCCACAGAGGCATAGCATTGTTTCTTGGCAATGTAGATGCTCCCGCCCAGTACAGGGACAATTGCTACAGATGGAGACAGGACAGCTCATGGCTTTATTATTTCGGGATTGACGAACCTGCCTATGCGGCTGTTCTGGATTTGGATTCCGGTGATGAAACCATCTTTGCCGATGATTTCAGCATAGACGACATTATCTGGATGGGGCCCCAGCCGTCGGTGCAGTCACGTGCGGAAGAGGTAGGAATCCGCCGGGCGCTGCCGTCGGCCGCGCTTGCGCCATGTGTCGAGGCGGCTCTCTCGGGGGGAAGAAGGGTGCATTTCCTTCCGCCCTCGCGCTATTACGGCATTCTGAGGCTGTCCGAGTTGTGTTCATGTTCCCATGAAAATGTCCTGAAGGTCAAAGCCGGCGGCGGAAAGCACGCTTCAGAGGAACTCGTGAAGGCTGTCATCTCGATGCGTCTTGTCAAAGAGCCGTGCGAGATAGAACAGATTGACGATGCCGGTGCATTGGGGCAGGAAATGCATACCATAGCCCGCAATGCCATCCGTCCGGGAGCCTCCGAGCGCGACATCGTTGCCAAAATGGAGGAAATCACCATGGCGAAGGGATGGGGAGTTTCCTTCCCGACCATCCTCACGCAGCATGGAGAGACTCTGCATAACCATCTGCATGATGCCGTGGTGGAGCCGGGAAGACTCATGGTGATAGATGCGGGGGCTGAAAATGACATGCACTATGCTTCCGATTTCACAAGGACCTATCCTACGGGCGGTAAATTCACTTCCAGGCAGAGGGACATATATCAGATAGTCTGTGACTGCAATGAATATGCTTTCTCGCTTGTCCGTCCGGGCATTTCATACAGGGAAGTGCATCTTGCCGCCGCCGGAAAGATGCTGGAGGGTCTGGCGTCTCTCGGACTTGTCAGAGGCGATGTGGAGGACATGGTCGCTGAAGGCATTGCCGGATTGTTCCAGCCTCACGGGCTCGGTCACAACATGGGATTGGATGTCCATGACATGGAAGATCTCGGGGAGGATGCGGTAGGATATGATCCGGATCAGAGAAGATCCTCTCAGCTCGGCCTGGGAAGCCTCAGGATGGCAAGACGACTGAAGCCCGGCAATGTCATAACTGACGAACCGGGAATCTATTTCATCCCCGCTCTCATTCAGCTTTGGAAAAAAGAAGGGACCGGAAAGGGTTTTGTCAATTATTCCAGGCTGGAGGAATATTACGATTTCGGAGGAATACGAATAGAAGATGACGTGCTTGTGACCGAAGACGGGGCACGAAGGACCGGAATGCATCGTCTGCCGGTACAGCCCGATGATGTGGAGGACGCCATGCTTCCGTAGCGGGAAGTCATGGCGTAATGCCTGCTACATCGCATCGAATATGGTGTAACGCTTGCGGATTGTCTTGGCGTAGGGGATGAGGCTCATGAACTCTTCCTCTTTCCAAGGCACGTTTTCTTCGATCATGCGCGTAAGACCTATCCTGTCGAAGAAGGTCTTCAGCCTCTCATATTCCTTCATGTCCTTGCGGCAGTATTTTTCCACCATCAGATGAGCCCAGCCGACTTGCAGTCCGTGGATTGTCGCTTTTTCCGGGAAATACTCGTCTATGGCGTGGCTTATCATGTGCTCCGCACCGCTTGCACCCCTGGAATTGCCTGTCATTATCATGGACATGCCGGACAGTATCAGTCCTGTGGACAGGTCATACAGGAAGGCGTCTGATTCCAGGTCTCCTTCGCTGTAGTTGAAAAGTGCCACCGGAGCAGACTTCGCAAGCATCATGGCCAGTTCGTCTATGGGTTCCCCCGTGTTTTTGTTGGCCAGAATCCAGTCTTTTACGGCTGACTGGTTGGAAATGACATCCGCGACTCCGGCAAGAGTGAGATTCTTCGGAGCACGTGCCACCACACCGAAGTCTATCAGGATTCCGAGAGGTGACATAACGGTGTAGCTCCGCTTCCTTCCTCCGGCGGTGAGTCGAGCGACGGCGGAACATAGGGAATCGTTTGACAGTGTGGTAGGGATGGTTACAAAGGGAATGTCACATTTAGTGCCCACATATTTCACCAGATCAATGACACTTCCGCCTCCGAATCCGAAGAGGATTGCATCCAAGCCGTTTATCTTGCCCGCAAGATCCACGGCTTCCACCGTCTCTCCGCCCTTCACAAAGAGGATTTGGGCAAATTCGTTGACGTTCAGCTGCTCTTTATAGACATCGAAGAGCTGCTCCTGAGTGATCAGAATCTTGTTGGAGTAGTAGAAATGGGCGTCTTTGAGTATCCAGTCAATGTTTTTGAGAATGTCGCGGCCTGTTTTGATGAGGGCCGGCGATTTTATTTCCTTGTAATACATCTCTGTTTGTCAGATATTAATACTCATCCCAGCTCTTTATGTCAAGCTCATCCAGCGACATGTTGCAGAACGCGTTGATGAAGCTGCTGGCAAGCCTTGCGTTGGTGATGAGAGGAATGTTCAGGTCAACGGCAGTACGGCGCACCTTGTAGCCGTTTGTCAATTCCCGCGAAGAAAGGTCGCGAGGAATATTCACCACGAAATCAATCTCCTTATTGTGCATGAGGTCCAGCACCTTGGGGGCGGTCGATTCCGTGTCGCTCGGCCAGCTTACGGCGGTGTTCTCTATGCCGTAATCGCTGAGGTAGCGGCTCGTACCTCCTGTCGCGTAAATCTTGTAGCCGTGCTTGTATAGATTCCTTGCCGCATCAAGCATGTCGGCCTTTTGTTTGGGACCTCCCGTCGAAAGCAGTACGCTGTGCTTGGGGATCCTCATCCCTACGGCAAGCATCGCTTTGATAAGTGCCGCATCGGTGTCCTCTCCGAGGCAGCCGACCTCACCGGTGGAAACCATGTCTACTCCGAGCACGGGATCTGCGTTCTGAAGTCTGTTGAACGAGAACTGGCTGGCTTTTATGCCCACATAGTCCAGATCGAAGATGGTCCGGTCCGGTTTCTCCACGGGAAGACCGAGCATGATTCTTGTCGCCAGGTCGATGAGGTTGATTTTCAAGACTTTGCTCACGAACGGGAACGAACGCGATGCTCTCAGGTTGCATTCTATGACCTTGATGTTGTTCTGCTCCGCAAGGAACTGTATGTTGAAAGGACCGCTTATGTGCAGTTCGCTGGCAATCTTTCTGGAGATTTTCTTGATGCGGCGGGCAGTTTCCACATAAATTTTCTGCGGAGGGAACTGGATTGTGGCGTCTCCCGAGTGAACCCCGGCGAACTCTATGTGCTCGCTTATGGCGTATGCAATGATTTCTCCGTCCTTGGCCACGGCATCCATTTCAATTTCTTTGTTGTGTTGCATGAACTTGGAGACGACCACAGGATGATCCTGCGATACGTTTACGGCCAGCTTCAAGAACCTTTCCAGTTCTTCTTCGTTGGAACATACGTTCATCGCCGCACCCGAGAGTACGTAGGAAGGGCGCACGAGCACGGGATAACCGACCTCGTCTATGAATTTGCGGATGTCCTCCAGTGAAGTCAGCGCACTCCAGCGCGGCTGGTCCACTCCGATGCGTCCGAGCATGCTGGAGAATTTCTCCCTGTCTTCGGCATTGTCGATATATTTGGCCTGCGTGCCGAGTATGGGCACCTTCTGTGCATCCAGTCTCATGGCCAGGTTGTTGGGGATCTGCCCTCCGGTGGAGAGAATCACTCCGTACGGGTGTTCAAGCTCCAGGATGTCCATGACCCTTTCAAAGGTGAGCTCGTCGAAATAGAGCCTGTCGCACATGTCGTAGTCCGTGGATACGGTTTCAGGATTGTAGTTGATCATTATGCTCCTGTAGCCGTTGTCCCTTACGGTTTTAAGTGCCTGCACTCCGCACCAGTCGAACTCCACGGACGAGCCTATGCGGTATGCGCCCGAGCCGAGCACCACGACGGATTTCCTGTCATTGCTGAAGTCTATGTCGTGCGCCGTTCCGCTGTAGGTAAGGTACAGATAGTTGGTCTGTGCGGGATATTCCGCCGCAAGGGTGTCTATCTGTTTCACGTAAGGGACTATTCCCATGATTTTCCTATAGTCCCTGACCATGAGCAGTCCTTTCTCCGGGCCGAACTTGGCTTCAAGACCTATCGCGCGGGCAATCTGGAAATCCGTGAACCCTGCGGTTTTCGCTTCTTTCAGGAGCTCGGGAGTGAGCTCGTCCATGCCTTTGACGGATTTCAGCTCCACGCCGATTTTGTGGATGCGTTCCAGCTTGTACAGGAACCATTTGTCTATCTTGGTGTCATTGTGGATTCTGTCCACGCTGTAGCCGTTGCAGAAAGCTTTTTCTATGACAAGCAGACGTTTGTCGGTAGGAGTCCTAAGAGCCTCGTCTATGTCGTTCACCACCAGCTCCTTGTTCTCCACGAACCCGTGCAGTCCCTGGCCGACCATCCTCAATCCTTTCTGTATCGCCTCCTCGAAGGTGCGCCCGATGGCCATGATTTCGCCTACCGATTTCATGCTTGAACCGAGGGACTTGTCCACGCCGTGGAACTTTCCGAGATCCCAGCGCGGAATCTTGCACACCACGTAGTCCAAGGCCGGCTCGAAGAACGCGCTGGTGGTCTTGGTTACCGAATTCTTGAGGTCGAATAGTCCGTAGCCGAGGCCCAGTTTCGCAGCGACGAATGCAAGCGGATATCCCGTAGCTTTGGAGGCCAGGGCGGAAGAGCGGCTGAGACGGGCATTTACCTCTATCACGCGGTAGTCTTCCGAGTTGGGGTCAAGCGCATACTGGACGTTGCACTCACCCACGATGCCTATGTGGCGGACTATTTCTATGCTGAGGGAACGCAGCTTGTGGAATTCGGAATTGCTGAGGGTCTGGCTGGGGGCGATGACCACGCTTTCTCCGGTGTGTATGCCGAGCGGGTCGAAATTCTCCATGTTGCAGACCGTTACGCAGTTGTCGAAACGGTCGCGTACCACCTCATATTCGATTTCCTTCCATCCCTTGAGGCTCTTTTCCACAAGTACCTGCGGTGAGAATGAGAAGGCCTTCTCTGCCAGGCGGTTCAGTTCCTCTTCATTGTCGCAGAATCCTGAACCCAAACCTCCGAGGGCATAGGCGGCCCTCAGGATAACCGGGTATCCGAGTTCCGCGGCGGCTTTCCTTGCCTGCTCAACGGTTTCACATGCCTCGCTCTTTATGGTCTTGACATTGATTTCGCTGAGTCTTTCCACGAAAAGCTCCCTGTCCTCGGTGTCCATGATGGCCTTAATGGGCGTGCCGAGCACTTTTACATCGTATTTGTCCAGAATACCTTCCTTGTACAGTTCCACGCCGCAGTTGAGGGCGGTCTGGCCTCCGAAGGCCAGCATTATGGCCTGCGGCTTCTCCTTCCGGATTACCTTTTCCACAAAAAAGGGAGTCACGGGCAGGAAATAGATCTTGTCGGCAACTCCTTCGCTTGTCTGAACCGTGGCTATGTTGGGGTTTATGAGAACGGTTTCGATGCCCTCTTCCTTGAGGGCCTTCAGTGCCTGCGAACCTGAATAGTCGAATTCTCCGGCTTCTCCTATCTTGAGAGCGCCCGAACCCAGCAGCAGAACTTTTTCGATATCTTTATTTGTCATGGTTTAGCTTGATTGAAAGGGGTTAGAGAAGATTCACGAATTTGTCGAAAAGGGATTCCGTGTCCAGCGGTCCGCCGTCCGCTTCGGGGTGGAACTGTGCGCTGAACCAGGGCTTGGACTTGTGCCTTATGCCTTCGTTGGACCCGTCGTTCATGTTCACGAACAGTTCTTCCCACCCTTCCGGAATCGAGGAACTGTCCACAGCGTAGCCATGGTTCTGGCTTGTGATATAGCATGAGTTCGTACCGACCATCCTGACCGGCTGGTTGTGGCTTCTGTGGCCGTATTTCAGTTTGTAGATTTTCGCACCGGCCGCCTTGGCGAGAAGTTGGTTGCCCATGCATATTCCCATGCAGGGACGATCCTTCCCGTCAGCGAGGAAGCGTCTTATGTTGTCGACGGTTTTTCCGCATGTATCCGGGTCTCCGGGTCCGTTCGCAAGGAAGAGCCCGTCGAATTCCATGCCGTTGAAGTCATAATCCCACGGAACCCTTGTCAGATGTACTCCTCTGCCGATAAGCTCCCTGAGGATGTTGTTTTTCACGCCGCAGTCCACAAGGACAACTCTTTTGCTGCCGGCGGTGTTATATTCCGTCACTTCCCGGCAGGATACCTTTTCGACATAGTTCACTCCTTCATATTCCGCTTCAGGGATGTTTGAAGGCTCGTCGTCGAAGATGATTTTCCCCATCATCACGCCGCTTTCGCGCAGCTGTTTGGTAAGCTGTCTGGTGTCTATGCCGGTGATGCCGGGGACATGTTCGCGTTTAAGCCAGTCCGCAAGGCTCTCGACCGCGTTCCAATGTGAATACTGTTCGCTGTAGTCGCTTACGATTATGGCATTGACATGGATTCTGTCGCTTTCGAGGAAAATGGAGATTCCGTTTTCGTCCTTGTCTTTCGGCGGAACGCCGTAGTTTCCCTCAAGAGGATAGGTCAATACCATAAGCTGTCCCGCATAGGACGGATCGGTGAGGCTTTCCGGGTAACCGGTCATGGCAGTGTTGAAAACCACTTCACCTGCGGCGGGCTTTTCGTAGCCGAATGATTTACCGTGGAATCTGCTTCCGTCGCTGAGGACTAACGTTACGTTTCGCATGATTGTCTAAATACTGAAATTATGATAGTGTTGTCCGAATCTTTCAAATGCGGCTCTGTCGAGAGCCTCCCGGTCGTCGGGATGTGCTATGGATATGAGAAGTTTCGCCCTTTCCTGGAGCGAGCGGCCGGTGAGATCCACCCAGCCGAATTCCGTGACGATGATATGCGCGTCGGAGCGTGGCGTTACCACTCCGGCTCCTTCCTTGAGGCAGGGGACAATCTTTGTCTGTCCTTTTTTAGTTCTGGAGGCGAAAGCCGTGATGGACTTGCCGCCTTCCGAGAGCACCGAGCCTCTGACGAAATCCAGTTGCCCGCCGGTTCCCGAGTATATTCTCGTTCCTATGGAATCGGCGCATATCTGCCCTGTGAGATCGACTTCAGTAGCGGAATTGATCGCTACGACATCGGGATTCCGGGCGATATTGAGGGGACTGTTTATGTATTTGATGTCTTTCATTATGACATCCGGATTGCGATCTATAAAGTTATAAACTTTTTTCGAACCGAGAAGAAATGAAGCCGCCATTTTGCCTCGGTCTATCTTTTTTCTTGCTCCGGTGATTACACCCTTGCAGTACAGGTCCAGAACTCCGTCGGCGAACATCTCGGTATGTATCCCCAGGTCCTTGTGGTCGCAGAGCTGGCTCGCCACGGCATTCGGGAGGGAGCCTATGCCCATCTGTAGACAGGCCCCGTCGGGTATGATGCCCGAACATATGCGGCCTATCGCAATCTCCTGCCCGGTGGGCTCCATGTATGGCTTTTCGATGAGCGGGGTGTCGTCCCTCACCAGATAGTCGAACTTGTCTATGGACACGAGATCCCCGTAGGCGAACGGTACGTTGGGGTTGATGACGCCTATCACTGTCCGGGCAGTCTCTATGGCCGCTATTGAGCAGTCCACGGATGTCCCCAGCGACACCATTCCGTTCTCGTCAGGTTCCGTGATCTGGACCATCGCAGCTCCGAGCTTTATGGCCCCGCTGCGGTAGAGCCGGCCCGATTCGCTCAGATGCACCGGGATGTAGTCCGCATAGCCTGCGTTTACGCTGCTTCTTACGTTGGGTCCTACGAAGAAGCCCTGTTCGAAGAATATCCCTTCATAACGAGGGTCGGCGTATGGAGCCGGCCCTTCGGTGTGGAAATGATGGAAATGCAGATCCGTTATGTCTTTGGCTTCCGCCCTGCGTACCAGAGCGTCTATCAGGACGGACGGAACGCTTGCGATACTCCCGAGATGGATGTGATCGTGGCTTCTGACGGCTTTTACCGCTTCATCGGCGGATACGATGTTCAATTCTTTCATTCTCCGATCAATTTGTTTATGGCATTGTGGACTTTGCCGAAGCTGAAGCCTTTTATCGTGTTCTCCATGGCGGTGCGTATCTTGTCATTGCACAGATTGCCGATTGACCCTTCATGCGTGTGGTGGAGCGTCCCGTGGAACTCGAAGCGGCCTTCCTGCACTTCCATGCCCACTTTTTTGTAGGCATCCCTGAAGGGCATCCCGTTCTCCACGAGGCGGTTGACCTCTTCTACGGTGTAGGCAAGCTTGTATTTGGGATCTTCCATCACGTCCTTCTTCACTTCCGTCTTCTCAACGGCGTATGCGGCTATGTCCAGGCAGTCGTCCAGTTCCCGGAATATCGGGAAGAACACCTCCTTGATTATCTGCATGTCGCGGAAATACCCGGAAGGGAGGTTGCCGGTAATGTATCTTATTGTGCCGGGCACTCCCTGAAGTTTGTTGCAGCGGGCCCGTATCAGTTCATATACGTCGGGATTCTTCTTGTGAGGCATGATGCTCGACCCCGTGGTCATGGCATCCGGGAGATGGATAAACCCGAAATTCTGGCTGGCGTACAGGCAGCAGTCCATTGCGAAACGGCCCAGAGTCTCGGCTACGGAGGCATAGGCGAAGGATACGATCCTTTCGGTCTTGCCTCTTCCCATCTGCGCGTATACGGAGTTGTAGTCCAGATCATCGAAGCCCAGAAGCTCGGTCGTCATGGTCCTGTTTATGGGGGCTGAAGAGCCGTATCCGGCCGCTGCTCCGAGCGGATTCCGGTTGGCGACCTCCCATGCCGCACGCATCAGGTGCATGTCGTTGGCCAGACTTTCGGCGTATGCCCCGAACCAAAGCCCGAAGGACGAAGGCATGGCCACCTGCAGGTGCGTGTAGCCGGGTATGATGACATCCTTGTATTCCTCGCTTTTTGCCTGAAGCTCATCGAAGAGGGCTTTGACTTTGCGGACGGTCTTTTCTATCTCCGCTCTGGTGAACAGTTTCACGTCCACCATCACCTGATCGTTTCTGGACCTTCCGGTGTGGACTTTCTTGCCCTTGTCGCCGAGCTTCCGGGTGAGCATGAGCTCCACCTGGGAGTGGATGTCCTCCACACCGTCCTCAATCTTGAGTTTACCTTCCACGGCTTCCCCGTACAGCTTTTTCAGTTCCGGAAGAAGTTCCGCAAGATCCTGTTCCGGAAGAAGCCCGGTTTCTGCCAGCATGGTTATGTGCGCCATTGTCCCCAGTATGTCGTAGGGTGCGAGATACTGGTCCAGTTCCCTGTCATGGCCGACGGTGAAGTCCACTATCTTGTCATCGACATTGAACCCCTTGTCCCAAAGTTTTGATGTATTTCCTGTCATTTTCGTTCTTTTCTCTTGCAGGGCAGCCCCGGCTCATTGCAACTCCAGCCCGTCCAGCAGCTTTACGTAGGTTTTTATGCCCTCTTCGATTTCCGAAGGTCTTATGAATTCATCGGCCGAATGCGAGCGTGCGGAATCTCCCGGCCCGATTTTGACGGTGGGGAAGGACACCAGGGACTGGTTGCTTGTAGTGGGCGAACCGAAAGTCTTCAGTCCTATCTCCATTCCTCTCCTGACTGCGGGATGGCTGATGTCTATGCTTGAACTGTTAATCCTTGTCGATCTCTCCTTTACCTGGCATTTCACCGAATTTTTGATAATCTGCAGCACTTCCAGATTGGAATACATCCCGTTCGGACGTACGTCCACCACGAAAGTGCATTTGTCCGGTATGACGTTGTGCTGAGTTCCCGCGTTAATCTGAGTGACGCTCATCTTCACCGCTCCAAGAAACTCCGAATTCCGCTCGAACCGGTAGGAATGGAACCATTCCAGGTCACCGAGGGCTTCATATATTGCGTTCACGCCTTCTTCTCTTGCGGCATGTCCGCTTCTTCCGAGAGATTCGCAGTCAAGGACCATGAGACCTCTTTCGGCTACGGCAAGCGCCATTCCGGTTGGTTCGCCGATGACTCCGAAGTCGATTTTTCCGATTTCAGGCAGGAGCATGTCTATGCCTCCACGGCCGCTGACCTCCTCTTCTGCGGTGACGCTGTAGATCAGCCTGTATGGCTGCCGTTTCCCGCTGAGTTCCTCATAGGCCTTGAGCAGGGCGACGAGAGAGCCGCCGTCATCGTTGCTGCCGAGCCCATAAAGTCTGCCGTCTTCGATAACCGGTGTGAACGGGTCCCTTGTCCATGCGTCCGAAGGTTTGACCGTGTCTATGTGTGCGTTGAGCAGCACGGTCGGACGGCCATCCTCTTCGCTGTCGCAGATCCACAGGTTGTTTCCGGTCCTGTTTACGTCAAGTCCGCGTTCCTTCAGTCTGTGTTCAAGCAGATCGGCCGCGGCCTTTTCGTCTCGGCTTACGGACGGAACGGCTATCAGTTCTTTCAGGAGTGCGATGCAATCTTCTTTCATGACTATGAGAGTCTTATGGTTGTTCCTCCGTTCAAGGCCCCGGATTCTGTAATCACTACCTTTTCCACTCCGGCCTTGAGCGCGGCTATCGCATTTTCAATCTTCGGAATCATTCCGCCGGAGACGGTCCCTTCCTCTGTCAGTTTCCGGAAGCTTTCGGGAGTTATCACCGGAATCACGGAAGAAACATCCCCCGGGACGGCCAGCACTCCCGGCATCTCGAAACAATAGGTCAGAGTGACCTGGTAGATGCCGCTCAGGGATTTGGCGGCTTCCGAAGCTATGGTGTCGGCGTTGGTGTTGAGAATCTGTCCCTTGCCGTCGTGGGTAAGGGGAGCAAGCACAGGCACCGCTCCCTTCTCGGCGAAGGTGCTCAGCACATCTCCCTTCACGGCCTTAACATCTCCCACGAAGCCATAGTCTATCTCGCGCACGGGTCTTTTTTCGCTCAGGATTATGTCCATATCCGCACCGGTGAGCCCTATCGCATTGATTCCTCTGGCCTGCAGGGCGGCGACTATGTTTTTGTTGACCAGCCCGCCGTAGACCATGGTCACAATGTCAAGCATGGCTTTGTCGGTTATCCTCCTGCCGCCCTCCATCCGGGTTTCCACCCCGAGTCTGGCCGCCAGGGCCGTGGCGGTGCGCCCTCCTCCGTGGACGAGAACCTTTTTCCCCTTCACCGATGCGAATGAGTCCAGAAATGCCGGCAGGGAATCCTCCACTATCTTGCCTCCGACTTTTATGACGTTTATGCTTTCCATACGTCAGAGACTTTCAAGCATCCTTTTCATCACCACCTGTGCGGAAACGGTCCTGTTGGCCGCTTCAGGTATCACGAGGCTTGTCGGAGCATCGATTACCTCATCGCTTACAATCATGTTTCTGCGGACGGGCAGGCAGTGCATGAAGAATGCATTGTTCGTCACTGCCATGTGCCCGGCATCTACGGTCCAGCTCATGTCTTTGCTGAGCACTTTGCCGTAATCGGCCGGGTTGGTGACTCCCGGGCAGCTCCAGTTCTTTGCGTAGATGAAATCGGCTCCTTCGAAAGCCTTCATCTGGTCGTACTCCACTCTTGCGTTTCCGGTGAATTTCGGGTCGAGCTCATATCCGTGGGGATGCGTGATGACGAAATCCACGTCTGCGGCATTCATCCATTCCGCAAATGAATTCGGGACGGCCTGGGGCAGCGCTTTCGGGTGCGGGGCCCATGAGAGCACGACTTTGGGGCGGCGAGTCTTCTTGTGTTCCTCAATGGTGATGAGGTCGGCGAAAGCCTGGCAGGGGTGCACCGTCGCCGATTCGAGACTGATCACCGGCCTGCCGCTGTACTCTATGAACTGTTTGAGCACCGTCTCGTTGTAGTCATACTCTCTGTCGCTCAGTCCGGCGAAAGAACGTATGCCGATGAGGTCGCAGTAGCATCCCATTACGGGAATTGCTTCTCTCAGATGTTCTGATTTGTCCCCGTCCATGATGACGCCCATCTCGGTCTCGAGCTTCCAGCTCTCCTGTCCGATGTTCAGGACTATCGGATTCATCCCCAGGTTCAGAGCCGCTTTCTGGCTGCTCAGACGGGTACGTAGGCTGTTGTTGAAAAAGACCAGCATTATGGTTTTGTCACGGCCTATATTCTTCCAGCCGAAAGGATTGGCTTTGACCTCTTTGGCTTCTTCTATTGCAGCCTTCAGGTCGCCTATGTCTGATACGTGGAAAAACTGTTTCATTTTTCTGATATTACTTCTTTGAATGCGGAGATGAATCTTTGGGCCTGTTCCATGCTCAGGCAGAGCGGAGCCAGCAGGCGGACCATGTTCTTTCCTGCCACCCCGGTGAATATGTGTTTGCCGTAAAGAAGTTCTTTTCTTATAGGGGCGACTTCTTCGTTGAACTCTATGCCCAGCATGAGCCCCCTTCCTCTTGTCTCCTTTATCCTGTTGGACTGGGGGATGTTTTCCTTTAGGTAGGTTCCTACCTTGAGCGCGTTGGCCACGAGATTTTCGCTTTCCATCACCTCAAGCACCGCCAGGGCACCGGCCATCGCCAGATAGTTGCCCCCGAAGGTCGTGCCCAGCATCCCTTTCTTAGCCTGGAACTCCGGAGCTATGAGTATGCCTCCGCATGGAAATCCGTTCGCCATGCCCTTGGCCATGGTTATGATTCCCGGCCTGATGCCGTACCATTGGTGTGCGAAGAACTTTCCTGTCCTGCCGTAGCCGCTCTGGACTTCGTCGAGTATCAGCACTGCACCGTAGTTTTTGCACAGGCGTTCGAGATCCTTCATGAACTCCGCCGAGGGCAGATTGATGCCTCCGCAGCCCTGTATGCCTTCTATTATCACTCCGGCCACGTCTCCGCCTTTGAGTGCCTGCTCCACTGCCGCGCTGTCCTCCAAGTCGCAGAACGTCACTTTGTGAGCGGCATTGAAGGGCGACACTATGGCAGGATTGTCAGTGACCGCCACTGCTCCGGAAGTGCGTCCGTGGAAACTTTTGCGGAAAGCCACTATCCTGTCCTTTCCTGTGTGGAAGGACGCCAGCTTCATGGCGTTCTCGTTGGATTCGGCCCCTGAGTTGTCCAGAAAGAGCGAGTAGTCCTCGTACCCGCATGCTTTTCCGAGCTTTGCCGCAAGTTCCTCCTGCAGAGGATTGATGACGCTGTTGGAGTAAAAACCTATTTTATTCAGCTGACTTGTCAGGGCCTCTATATAGTGAGGATGGCTGTGCCCTATGGATATGACGGCATGCCCTCCGTAGAGGTCCAGATATTCCTGCCCGTCTTTGTCCCATACTTCACATCCCTTCGCCTTGACGGGTACCACGTCGAAGAGAGAATATACATCGAAAAGTTTCATGACATCAATTTTAAAAAGCCGACGCCTTGAGCCTTAGCCCCTCGTCTTCCTTAAGTCCGAACATAAGGTTCATGTTCTGGACCGCCTGTCCGGACGCCCCTTTCAGCAGGTTGTCTATCACGCTGCTGATAACTGCCTTGTCGCCGAATTTGTCGACATGAAGCAACCCCTTGTTGGTGTTGACTACCTGTTTCAGGTCAAGACTTTTGTCAGTGTACCGGGTAAACGCGGCATCCGAGTAGAAGTCTCTGTACAGCTGTTCCAGCTGCTCCTTGTCCGGGTTTGCCGCAGAGCCTTCCTCTCCGTCGAAACGTACTGCGCAGGTGCAGAAGATTCCTCTTGCGAAATCACCCCTGTACGGAATGAAATCTATGTCTGCGGAGAATCCTTCCTGGAGTTCCGCGAGAGACTGCCGGATTTCATGCAGATGCTGGTGGGTGAACACTTTGTATATGCTTATGTTGCCGTTTCTCCAGCTGAAATGCGTCGTCGCTCCCGGCTTCTGTCCCGCGCCTGTGCTGCCTGTGATTGCGTTCACGCTCACGTCGTGGTTCAGCAGGCCGGCCTTCGCAAGCGGAAGAAGCGCGAGCTGTATGCAGGTTGCGAAACATCCGGGGTTGGCCAGGCGTGAACAGTTCCTTATGGCATCCCTGTGAATCTCGGGCAGTCCGTAAACGAAATCGTTGCCCAGTGCAGCCAAGCGGAAATCCTGTGCCAAATCTATGATTTTCACCCTTTCGGGGATGTCGTGTTCTTTCAGGAACGCCTCGCTTTTCCCGTGTCCGAAACAGAAAAACAGCACGTCCACTTTTTCAAAAGGCATTTCGCTGCTGAAACACAGCTCCGTGTCTCCGATAAGTCCCTCGTGTACGTCATAGACTTTGCTGCCGGCGTTCGACTCGCTGGCAGCAAAAACTATTTCCGCTTCAGGGTGTCCCAGCAGGATTCTTATCAGCTCTCCGCCGGTATATCCTGCCGCTCCAAGTATTCCAACCTTCACCATCACCGGCTATCTCTTTTCATCGGGGTGCGCAAGATAGTAGGCACGCAGCGGTGTGCTGAGCACTTTGATGAAGCCCTTGGCGTCTTCGGAAGTCCAGCCTTTCGCACCTTCTCCGTATTCTCCGAGCTTGTTCTTTACGAGATCGTCCGGGGAATCCACTCCGATGGTGGAGAAGCTGTACGGGCGGAGCTCCAGGGTGACCGTGCCGTTGACGTGTCTTTGGCTGCTGCTCAGCATGGCCTCTATGTCGGTCATCACAGGCTCCAGGTACTGGCTTTCATGAAGGAACATCCCGTACCAGTTCGCAACCTGGTCTTTCCAATACTGCTGCCATTTGCTGAGGGTGAACTTCTCCAGGAATTTGTGTGCGCCGATTATCAGCATGGGGGCGGCGGCTTCGAATCCTACACGTCCCTTTATGCCTATGATAGTGTCTCCCACGTGCATGTCCCTGCCGATTCCGTATGCCGAACCGATTTCCTCCACTGCCTGTATGGCGGCTATGGGGTCATCATAGCTCTTTCCGTTTACACTTTTGAGCTCGCCTTTTTCAAAACCGAGGCTGAGAACTTCCGTGCCGGTCCTGGTGACCTGTTTGAGGTATGCGCTTTCGGGAAGTCCCTGCTTGGAATCCAGAATTTCCCCTCCGCAGATGGACGTTCCCCATATCCCTACATTGTAGGAATACTTGAGTTTCGTGAAATCCGCATGGAACCCGTGGCTGTTGAGATAGTCCACTTCTTCCTTGCGGCTCAGATTGCGGTCGCGGGTGAGGGTGATTATCTCCATCTTGGGGCACATCACAAGGAAGGTCATGTCGAAACGGACCTGGTCGTTTCCCGCTCCCGTGGAGCCGTGGGCTATGGCATCTGCTCCTATTTCGTTGGCATATCTGGCGATGGCCATCCCCTGGAATATGCGTTCGGACGAAACGGAAACCGGGTAGGTCCCGTTTCTGAGCACATTGCCGAATACCATGTATTTCAGGCTTTTCTCGTAGTATTCCTTTGTAACGTCGAGCGTCACGTATTTCGTTGCTCCGAGCTTGTATGCGTTTTCTTCATTCTTCTTCAGCTGTGCTTCGCTGAACCCGCCTGTGTTCGCACATGCCGCATATACTTCGTAGCCCATCTCGCGGGCAAGATACATCACGGTGTAGGATGTGTCCAGACCGCCGCTGAATGCGACGACAACTTTCTTCTTCATGCTATTCCTCATTGTTAAGTTTCATGTCAATCTTTCTGATTCTTTCCAGGTCTTTTTCCGGAATCTTTGCCGGGAGATGTTCCTGCGGGTCGAACAGCATTCCTGTGCAGATGCAGTACTTGCCGCCTGTCCTCTTCAGTATGTCCGCGTTCACGCATCCGTCACATGATTTCCAGAAGACCTCGTCAGTGGTCAGCTCCGAGAACGGCACCGGCTTGTAGCCGAGCTGGGTGTTCATGGCCATGACGGCCGCACCGCTGGTGAGACTGAATATTTTCGCGTGGGGCCAGCGTATCCTGGCGAGGGTGAAAGTCATGTCTTTGATCTTCTTTGCAACGCCCCGTCCGCGGAAATCCGGATGTACGATGAGACCCGAAGTCGTGACATAATGTTTGTTCTCCCAGGTTTCAACGTAGCTGAAGCCCGCGAATCTTTCTCCGCATAGGGCTATTACGGCCTTTGCCTCAAGAATTATCTTCTCCATGAACTCCGGTTTTCTCTTGGCTATGCCGGTTCCTCTGACCTTCGCGGCATCGGCTATGGTCCGGAGTATTTCGTCTATGTATTTGAGATGTTGCTCTCCGGCTATTTCTACAATTATATCTTCGCCCATTTTCCGTTATGCTATTACGTCTGTTATTGCCCTGATGCACTGTTCCGTACTGATATTCGGCCTTACCAGGACAAAAATCGTGTCGTCGCCCGCCACGGAGCCTGCAACTTCCGGAAGATTTTTGGAGTCAAGCAGAAGAGCCAGCATGCTTGCATGTCCCGGCAGGGTTTTTACTACCGCTATGTTGCCGCAGAGTTCGATGCTTTTGAAAGCTGTCGAGCCCGGGTTTGTCTTGTATTTGTTTACGGGAATCGTATAGTAGGAAGCAGTCTCGATTTTTTTCTTCACGACACCCATTTCCTGCAGGTCCCTGGAAAGTGTGGCCTGCGAAATTTCGATTCCGTTGTCTTCAAGGGCTTTCTTCAGCCCTTCCTGTGAGGCAACCCTGTCTTTCAGGATCACGTCCTTTATGGCGTCAAGCCTTTTGCGTTTAGTGGAGCGCATAACTTTGAATGTTTATTCAATTACGAGGGGCAAAAATATGCGATTCCGCGAAGAAAAGCAAACGGAAATAAGGAAAAATGCAGCGAAAGTGTAAAATATTCAGTTGCGATGTGAATAATATTCTTATTGCTTCAATATCCCCTCCATTTCTGACCATGGTACAGAGACCTCTATAGCTCCCAGATAGTAGGGGCCGAGTTCGTAGGGATCGTAGACATAGGTCACACCTTCCTCGGTCACGCGGAAGTTGCCGTTCGCCTCTATATCCTTGACGAAAAGGCTTTCATACTGATCCTGTTCGGGGACCGCATCGTGGAGGTGGCTCGTGAGCAGTTCGTTCAGAGTGTCTTCGTATCCGTCCGTGAACAGGTCCTTTTCAGTGACCGTACTTCCGTCCTTCAGGCTCATGTTCATGCAGTAGTATCCGGTGATGCCGTGGGCTCCGCCTGTGTAGGAATAGGCTGTGAGGGTGTAGGATACTATGTCTTCGTGCCTTCCGGAGAAGAAGCCGTTCAGGTCGTCCGTCCATGACAGAGCCGGAGAGCCTTTGTATTCGTCGGAATCCTCGAACTCCTTATAGAGCGAAGCGTTTGTCTCCCTGTAGTTGTCAGCCGTGGTTTTTATGTATCTGTCCACGGCGTCCTTCATGTCTTCCGTGTCGGAGTCGAGGCTCTTTCCGATGATGGTCTTCGTTATCGTCTCCAACACTGCTTTGGAAGCTCCGCTTACGGGGTATTCAAGGCTTACGGAGATGTCGATAGAGTCTTTAGCCCCTTCCGCCACGGCTTCCTTTACTTCCTTTTCATAGAAATCCGTCTTGAATTCCTTGTTTTTTGTGCAGCTCTGCGCAAGCACTGCAAGCGCAGCCGCCGCACCTAAAAAAAAGCGTCTCATTTTCAGTCGTTGTTAAGCTCTTTTATGTCCACTTCTCCTCTTTCGCTGTCCCCCATGAGCCATTCGCTGTAGAAGTCGGCCATTTTCCAGAAGAAATAGTCGTCCATGTCCCCGTAGCTGTGTCTCTGGCCCGGAAGCAGGAGCACGTCAAATCGTTTGTTGGCCTTTATCAGAGCGTCTATCACCCTGATCGTGCCTGCCGGGTGGACATTGTTGTCTATGTCTCCGGTGCAGAGCAGAAGGTGTCCCTTGAGGTTTTTGGCCAGTTCCTGATTGGTGTCTATGCTGTAGACGAAAGTGGTGTCTCCTTTTTCGATTTTCTCCTGTATGCCGTGGTGCTGTTCGCTCCACCAGCGGTTGTATATACTGTTGTCATGGTTCCCCGAGCAGGATACGGCGGCTTTGAAGAAGTCCGGATAGGTCAGTATGGCGGCAGTGGACATGAATCCTCCGCCGGAATGGCCATGGATACCGACCCTTTTCCCGTCTATGAACGGGTGCCGGGCGATAAGCTGCTGCAGGGCGTATTTCTGATCCTCCAGGCCGTAGTCGCGGAGATTGCCGTAGCCGTAGTTGTGGTACCATTTCGACCTGTTGGGATGCCCGCCCCTGTTGCCGACGGTCACTACTATGAAACCCAGCTGGGCGAGCCTGTCCGTGCGGCAGAATCCCTTGCTCCAGGAAATGTTGACCGCCTCGACCTGCGGGCCCGGATATACGTAGTCGCATATCGGATAGACTTTTGTGGAATCGAAGTCGAAGGGTTTGTACATTACTCCGTACAGGTCGGTGATCCCGTCCGCCGCCTTGACGGTGAAGCGTTCGGGGAATTTGTAGCCCGCCGCGAAGAGAAGTGAAAAATCGGCTTCTTCCAGTTCCGTCACCTTCCTGCCTGTCGCGGCATTGAACAGAGCCGCCGCAGGTTTTGCATCCACCCTTGAATAGTTGGCTACGAACCAGCGTCCCTTGTCATCCGCGGCGGAAAGCACGTCCATGTCATCCATGTCGAGTTTTACGAGCGGACCTCCGGACAGGGATACCTTGTAGGTGTGCATCTGGTAGGGGTTCTCGTCCTTCTGTACGCCGCATGCGCTCAGGAGCACGTAACCGGCGCTTTCGTTCACGGCCAGCACATCCTCCACGTGGAAGTCGCCTTCAGTGAGATTGCGGACAAGCGTGCCGTCCTTGCCGTACAGGTAGAGGTTGGCCCATCCGTTCCTTTCGGACCAGTGGATGAACTGGGAACCGTTGCGGATGAACACAGGGTTGCGGCTTTCCACATAGGTGTTCATCCTTTCTTTTACGATGACATGGGTGGAGTCTCCGGCAGTGGAGACATAGCAGAGGTCGGTCCTTTTGAGGTCACGGCTGATTCTCCTTACGTAGAATCCGTCGTTGTCGCCCAGCCATTCGGATGTGCGGAAGTCCCTGTATCTGTCGGCTGCGGTGCTCTTGGCTCTCAGAATGTCCAGATCCTGGTCTTTGAACGCATGGCTTTTTATTTCCTTGCGGCTGCCGTCCGGCATGGAGAACAGATATAGAGTCCCTTCGGGGCTTGCCTCCCCGGGCATCTGGTATTTGTATGATTCAAGGGTCGGTCTCGGCTGACTGAGAGAATTGATGACCCAGAGCTCTTTCAGAGGCCTCATGTCCCAGCGCACGGTTGCGAAATGCCTGGAGTCCGGAGCCCAGCTCACGTAATAGGGCAGGTATCTCTTGAGGCTGTCGGCTTCGGTCCGTCCGTTGTAATTGTCCTGGCCGTAGCTGAAATCCTTGATTCCGTCGAAGGTGAGCTGTTTTTCCGTGAAAGTGCTGTCCTTCTCGTCCTTGGCCAACTTGCGCAGCGAAATGGAATCCATGCAGAAGAGGTTGTTGTTCTTGACGAAAAGGCCAATGCTTCCGTCCGGAGAAACCAGCGCCCAGTCCGGGTACTTCTTCTCTTCCTCTTCTTCCGTTTCCGTCAGTTCGCCTGATGCGATGTCATATATGAAATGGAAGGTTTTCTTGACGGTTCTGCTGCTGTCCTTCTTGTCCCTGACATCTGCGCTGCTCCTGATGTCGAAGGTGAAAGCCTTGTCATCTTTCAGCTTCAGTTTCTCCAGGGGTATATGTCTGGCGTCGAAAGGGTCCTTTGTCCTTTCGGTCAGCTCCATGGCAAGTGCGGTCATGTCGAAGACCTCCGTTTTCTTGCCTGAGGCAGGGTCCACGATGTAGTATCGCGTCCCTTCCGAAGTGGTCCAGCTGTACCAGAATTTGTCTCCGCTCTTGAACCAGTTGGGAACTATCCTTGTGGAGAAGACCATTTTGGAGGTCATTTTGGTGGAAAAGCGAGAAGCCAGTTCATAATTGGGAGTCCGGACATGGTTGTCCTGTCCGGACATGGTTGCCGCGGCCATGACGGCTGCCGCGATTGCGATAATCTTTTTCACAGGCGATCCAGTTAGTTTATTATTTCCCTGATAACAAAGATAATTCAAACTTTTGTGTTTTTGACGCTTTGCTGTCCACATCGGAATAAAAACAGTATATTTAGTCCGAAAAAAAACTGGCCATGACATGAAACTGATAGCAGATTCCGGCTCCACGAAAACGGACTGGGCCGTACTCGAAAAAATCCGGGACGTGAAAAACGGTTACATGAGTCACGACAGGGAACTTCTGAGGTTCTCCTCGCCGGGCTTCAATCCCAACTACATGACGGAGCAGGAGATCCTGGAGAGTCTGTTGAAGAGCATACCTTCCGACATGGATATGTCGCTTGTGTCGGAGATTGATTTTTACGGAGCTGGAGTGAACGATGTCACCGGTGTGAAGATGCGTCGAGTCCTGGAAGAAGCCTTCCCTGCGGCTGTCCGCGTTTCCGTGGAATCCGACATGCTCGGCTGTGCCAGAGCATTGCTCGGCCGTTCGCCCGGGTTCGCCGCCATTCTCGGTACGGGTATGAACAGCTGTCTGTACGACGGAGAAAAAATAATTTCCAGCGTGCCCTCTCTCGGTTTCCTTATAGGCGATGAGGGCAGTGCGGGATACATAGGCCGAATCTTGCTCCGGAACTATCTCAGGGGAACGGTCCCTCCTGAAGTGGCGGCGGATCTTTCCGCCCTGACAGGCGGGAAGACCGTCGCTGAAAATGTTTCCGCATTGTACTCGTCACCAAAGCCCAATGCAGTGTGTGCGGAATTGTTCAGATATGTCGCGGCCCATCTGGAAGACGGCGGGTACTGCAGGGAAATCGTCATGTCGGCATTCAGGGATTTTTTCCGCAATGTGGTCTGCCTTTACCCTTCTTACAGAAGCTACAGCCTCAACTGCGCCGGTTCGGTTGCGGCCATATGCCGGACGGTCCTTTCAGAGACGGCCGCGGAATATGGTGTGGAACTCGGTACGGTCATCCGGTACCCTATAGACGCCCTGGTAATGTTTCATGCGGAGGATTAGCGTCAATACTCTATAAAAAAATATGTAATGACAGGCCCGAAATAATATGTAATGACAGGCCCGCTGTTTCGGTGCCGGCCGGCCCTGTTCAGCGGAGCAGCTTGACGGAAGTCCCTTTCAGCAGGGGAGAAGCCAGCCTCACCGTGATGTCTCCGGATTCTTCCCCTATCTTTACATATACGGTAAGACGGCCGCGGTATGCACGCTGTACGTTGTCCGTGTAATCGCCCATGTCGGTATTGTCCCCGGCTTCCATGCCGAGAAGAGCGGCAGGGCCTTCTATGGTGCAGACTATGCTGTTGTCTGCCAGACGGACCGGATTGCCGTTGTCGTCAACCACCTCTACCTTTATCTGCGCCGTGCTTCCGTCATGGTATTTTTCCTTGTCGGGGACGGCTTTGATCGCATAAGGACGCAGTGATGTACGGATTGCGTATTCCGAGACTTTGTTGTCTTCGGCGTCAAATCCTTCGGCAAGCAGCTCTCCTGCGGAATAGGGAACGTCCCAGCCTATGATTCCGCTGTCGTCATTGTGCTCCGTCATGCCCCCGACTACTTTCCCGTTCAGCAGCAGCCTTGCCTTGGCCACATTGGTGTAGCATACGACACGGATCATCTGCCCGTCTTCATAGTTCCAGCTGTCCCATGCATCGAAACTGTCGGGCGCTCCGGCGAGTGAAGGTTTGGGGTAGGTCCCTATGTAGCACATCGGTTCGTCCATCCACATGGACGCTTTGAAATATCCCCTCGGCTTGACGTTGTTCGCAAGATCCAACAGTCCCGAATAGAATCCCCTCGAAGGCCACTCGTTCGATTCTCCGAGGTAGTCAGCTCCCGTCCAGATGAACTGTCCGAAGATGAAATCGTTGTCCCTGACCGCCTTCCATGCACCGTATGTGGAACTGTTCTCCGAGCCGTAGATGATTCTGTCGGGATATGCCTTATGGTCTTTGAGATAGCGGCTTTCCGTGTAGTTGTATCCTACCACGTCCACAGCCTCCGGATAGCTTGTCATGTTGGACATCACTACTCCGGCCAGCGCTCCTGTGACCGGACGGGAACTGTCCGTCGACCGCACGTATCCGGCGAGTTTTTCAGCTATTTTGCCTATGCGGGAGGCATCCGGTGCGTCAGGTCTGTACCCTCCCGAAAGCGGCTGCGTGAAATCGATGCCGTCGCCGTCCAGTATGGGGTGGGAATAAGGGTCGTTCGGGTAGTCCACCTCGTTGCCTATGCTCCACAAGAAAACGCAGGGGTGGTTCCTGTCTCTCCGTACCATATCCTTGATGTCCCTTTCGCACCATTCTTCGAAGAAGTCCGCCGTCCCGTCCATGGCCGGAGTCCCGACGTTCCATCCTTCCACCCATTTCTTCTTGTTGAACTCCCATTCGTCGAAAGCCTCGTCCATTACCAGCAGACCGAGCCTGTCACAAAGGTCATAGAAAAGAGGCGACTGCGGATTGTGGCTGGTGCGTATGGCATTGGTGCCTATGGACTTGAGAGTCCTGAGTCTTGTCTCCAGAAACTCCTCCGGCACCACCGCACCGAGGGAGCCGGCATCATGGTGGAGGCACACGCCTTTCACCTTCATGTCCCTTCCGTTCAGCGCGAAGCCCTTGTCGGCGTTGAATTCCAGAGATCTCAGGCCCATTGTCACGCAGGCCCTGTCCAGGGTATCCTTACCATCAGCCAACGTGGCCCTTAAAGTATAAAGGTAAGGATCATCGGTACTCCACAGATGTGGCTTCTTTATCTTGAGGGAAATCTTCTGCGAGGCTCCCGCCGCGGACATTTTTCCGGACACTGCCTTTCCTTCCGCGTCCAGAATGGAAACGCTCAGCCTGCCTTTCACGGGGCCGTCGATATTCACGTCCACATTGACCGTGGCGGAGCTTTCCGATATCTTCACGGCTTCGTAAGAGATGCCCCATTGGCTGAAATGGGTTTCTCCGGACTGTACGAGCCAGACGTTTCTGTAGATGCCCGACCCTGTGTACCAGCGAGAATCCGCGATGCGGCTGTGATCTGCCCTGACCGCTATCACGTTTTCCCCGTGCCTGTCCAGATAGGGGGTCATGTCATACATGAACGAAGCATATCCGCTCGGCCTTTCACCGAGCAGATGTCCGTTCAGATATACGGAAGAGCGGTTATAGACCCCTTCAAAATAGATGAAGGCTTTCGCTCCGTTTATCCCGTTTCCGTCGAAATGCTTCCTGTACCAGCCTATGCCTGCGGGAAGAAAGCCCGTGCAGGAAGCGTAGGTGGGCGAATAAGGGCCTTTTACGGACCAGTCATGCGGAAGGTTGACTTCCTCCCAGGCGGAATCATCCATTGACTTGTCCTGTCCGTTCTCAATGTCTTCCTTCATGAAAAGCCATCCCCCGTTGAACAGGGAACTTTCTCCGAAGGAAACCTGTGCACTGCAGGGGAGCGCCGCTGCCATTGACGTTATCATGATGAGCATCCGTAAAACGGGAGCTGCCCAAAAAAGTTTAATCTTCATTTTGTCCGTATCTGTTTTCATTGTTTCCAAATATTCTTCCAAATCTTCTCCGCCGCCGCATCGCCGCCGTCAGCCTGGCGGAGGGTTAGGGCTATCTTACCGTTATCACCACCTCGGCCGGCCTCAGTCCGTCACTTTCGGCACGGAGCTTTATCCTGCCTTTGTTCCCGTCCGCCTTCACTATGACCGAGCACAGGCCGTTGAAAGCGGGCAGCTCGTGCGAGCGGAAGGGGACATGGCTCGTTGCGTCTCCCGCGTCTGCGGCTACTATCTCTCCCGGACCTTCAATCCCGAAAGTCAGAAGATTGCGGGCATCGGGGACGGTGATGCCCTCCTTGTCGGTAATTTTAACGTCTATGAAGAAATACCTCGGATTTCCTTCACCGTCCGTGAGGTCTTCGGTCTTCACGCTTGTCCTGTCTCCGAGGTCTCCGGTTAGCCCGTCTCCTCCGAAACGTCTTCCCGGACCCGAGCCGGACTCGATCGCCATCTCCACTTTGGCGGCCTCTCCGCTTGTTCTTACTTCATCTTCCGCCCATTTCACACCGTTTTTGTAGGCAATCACCTTTACGGTCCCCGGCTCATATGTCACGTCATTCCAGCGGAGCCGGTATTCATATGCGCCTTTGGTTTTCCTTCCCATGGACTTCCCGTTCACGAAAAGTTCCGCGCTGTCTCCTGACGTATAGACCATCACCGGGGTTATTTCCCCCTCTCTTCCCTTCCAGTTCCAGTGCGGCAGGATATGTGCCGAAGGAATGTCGGGCCTCCACCGGGACCGGTATGTCCAGTATCTGTCCTTTGGGAAACCCGCAAGGTCTATGATGCCGAAATACGAACTTCTGGACGGGGCGCTGATTTTGCCCAGTTCCCTGAGCTCTTCGGCGGCCCTGGCTTTGGAAGCTGCGTCATGAAAATTGCTGAGAGCGGTCATGTCCCTGTTGTATGGAGTGGGCTCTCCGAGATAGTCGAACCCGGTCCATACAAATTCACCGGCTACCCACGGATTTCTGTCCTGCCCTTCGAATTCCGTGTCCGGAGTCGTGGCCCATGCGGGAGCATAGAGGTCATAGGAGCTCATCTGGAAATCCTGCTTTCCCTGAGACTTGTCATCGCTGACGGGAAAAACATAAAAACCTCTGGAGCTTATGGTGGATGCCGTCTCGCTGCCGTAATAAGGTTTTCCCGGGTTGTCTTTCCTGAATTCGGCATAAGCGCGCGGCTTGTAGTTGAACCCGTACAGGTCAATGGTGTTTCTCCATTCGGTCCCGGCTGCTGACAGGATGTCGCATCCGGCAGTGGTCGGCCTTGTGGGGTCCTCCCTGCGGACGATGTCGCCGAGTTCCCGTGCTATGTGGAACTTTGACGGATCGCCCTGTTCCCTCACTTCGTTGCCTATGCTCCAGGCTATGACGCAGGGATGGTTTCTGTCCCTGCGTACGAGAGCGGTGAGGTCCTTCTCCGCCCATTCGTCGAACATGGTGCTGTAGCCCTCGGGCGTTTTTGCTATGGTCCAAGAGTCCGTGAACTCGTCCAGAACTACAAATCCGAGGCGATCGCACAAATCCAGAAACTCCGGTGCGGGAGGATTGTGCGATGTGCGTATCGCATTGCATCCCATTTGTTTGAGCATAAGAAGTCTTCTCTCCCATGCACCGGAGTTCCATGCCGCACCGAGCGCTCCGGCATCATGGTGCAGACACACTCCGTTCAGCTCAAGCCTGCTGCCGTTGAGGAAAAAACCTTCCGCCGTCCATTTCGCGTCCCTGATCCCGAAAGCGGTGTACAGAACATCCCGCTGCCCTTCCGTTTCCAGTTCGGAAACAGCCGTGTACATATTCGGGCTGTCGATGTCCCAAAGTTCGGGTGAAGGGAGCTCTATGGTTTGTTCGACCGTCTTTCCGTCTGTGATTTCACCAGTATTCTGAGAAACCGTTGCCAATGCCCTGGATTTTCCTTTGCCGTCCTGGGAACGTTTGTCGAGAATCGTGGTCGTCAGCTTTCCTTCCGCCGCCGTGCCGCGCAGAGTCGTCCTTATTTTCAATACCGCCTTTCCGTCATTGAGTTCCGCCGTCACGAACGTCCCCCAGTGTGCGATGCCTACGGAAGCCGCCTCGGTCAGCCATACGTTTCTGTATATGCCGCCTCCGGGATACCATCTGCTGGATCCGTTGCGGTTGTCGATTTCTATGTACACTGAATTGGTGCCTTCGTGCAGGAAAGGAGTCAGATCTGTCCTGAAAGAAGAATAGCCGTACGCCCATTCGCCGGCCTGCTTTCCGTTGCAGTAGACTTTCGGACGCGCCATCGCGCCGTCTATTTCCAGAAACCAGGTCTTTTTCCCCGGAGGACCGTCGGGAATCCGGAATTCTTTGCCGTATCTCGCATATCCCCACCATTGCAGCTTGCCTGTCTCCCCGGGATATTCCTGTCTGAAATCTCCTTCCACGCCCCAGTCGTGCGGCAGATCCACGGTTTCGCCCCTGCCTTCGTCGAATTTCTTGATCATGGCTTCGCGGTCCGTATCGTGGACGAAGAACCATCCTTTGTTGAAATTCTGCCTGCCTTCGGGCTGGGCGTATGTCAGCGCGCAGAGCAGTAAAGCCGCAGTCAGCGAAATGGTTTTTTTCATGTCGGAATCAGTTTTGGTGTGTTTTCAAATATACGTCATTTTCAGGAATAAAAGGGATAAATCCTGAATCAGATGCTTATGAGTCTTGCAGAAATCGGGAATTATGTTTACATTTGCGGTCTCCAATTTTTGGAGAAAACATAAATAGTAGATTTACAATCATTTATGCCAACAATTCAGCAATTAGTCCGCAAAGGACGTGAGACTGTCAGCGTATCAAGCAAGTCTCGCGCACTGGATGCTTGCCCTCAGAAGAGAGGTGTTTGCGTACGTGTGTACACCACCACGCCTAAGAAACCTAACTCAGCTATGCGTAAGGTTGCGCGTGTACGCCTCACCAATGCCAAAGAGGTCAATGCATACATTCCGGGAGAGGGACACAACCTTCAGGAGCACTCGATCGTGCTTGTCCGCGGAGGTCGTGTAAAGGATCTTCCCGGTGTGCGTTACCACATCCTTAGAGG
>CAYWPV010000013.1:0-26794 GCA_964460265.1 uncultured Muribaculaceae bacterium
GGGTGTGCGTGGATTACCGAGTGCAGATTCGGACGGATTTTGTAAAGCGCTCTGTGGAACGGATATTCCGAAGACGGCCTGTGCGGACCGATTACGGTTCCGTCGGCCTTTACGCACATGATGTCGCTCACCTTGAGCGAGCCTTTGTCGATGCCGGTAGGGGTAATCCACATGTCACCGTTTTCGTCCATGATGGATATGTTTCCTCCGGAGGTGGTAGTCATTCCGCTGCGATAGATCCTGCTGATGATTATGCAAATCTGCTCAGCCGGATGCATCAAAGTTGTATTCAACTGTTTCATATTTTATATGACTTTTACGCTGTAAAGATAATCATTATTCATTCAGATTCATTTTATTGGCCGCCACGTTTCAGTTCAGCTCGCCGGAGTGGGAAAGGAGGTATTTCTCCGCTTCCGCACACCACAGGCCGTTGTTTGCCGCGCATATTTCCGCAAGGCGTGCATAGACATGGTTTGTCCTGCCTTTCTCCGCAAAATCGGATATGGCTGTGAGAGGCATCTCTATGTGTGTGTAGATCAGTTTCTTGCCTCCCGGAATCTGCGGAAGGTTCAGAGTCGTGTCTATGACGGCGTTGAGTCCTCCCACATGGGTCACAAGTCCGGCGGGGTCAAGGCCTTTCGCCATCAGGCGCAGGGCTTCTTTCATGTCGTCGGTGTTTCCGCCGCTTGTACCTACGAGGTGGGTGGAATTGTAATGGATGTTGTAGAAGTTGATTGTCGCGGAGAAGTCCGGTCTTGAAGGGCCGGAAAAGAAGTTCAGACATCCGTCGAATCCGAGGATCGCGTCGGCCTGGGCTATTACGGCCGGTACGGGTGCCATCACTACGACTTCATCATAACCGCTTCCTCCGGAAAGGGCTTTGAGTTTTTCTGCCGGATTGTCTCCAGAGGTGTTGACATAGTGAAGATCGATTCCGCGGCTTGCAGCGTATTCCTTGGTGTACAGGGAGGCGGCGCGGTCAAGTCTTGTCTGATCTATGTCGGTGACGACGAACAGGGAAGGGTGCCTGTCCTCTCTGTGGAGCACGTAGTTGATGCAGGCGAGACCCATGGGGCCTACACCGGCAAGAAGAGCCAGCTTTCCGTTCTCTTTTATTTCCATGGAGTGGACGTAGGAGCCCGGAGTGGTGTGGTAACATGCATGCATCGCCCCTACGACGCAGGAAAGGGGTTCGCTGAGCGAAGCCGGGTAGAAAGCCTCCCCTTTGTAGGGAAGCAGGCATCCCTGCTTCATCACCTCTGCGGGGATTACGATGTAGGTGGCATCCCCTCCGATGTAGGGGTAGGAATATCCCGGGGCGCTAAGAATCCCCACCGGGCCGCCTTCGTACGTGAGGGCGGGCTGGATGGAGAATTTGTCACCGGGCCGGAACTGCTCCTTCCATGCCTTTCCGACTTCAACGATTTCGCCGGCGAACTCATGTCCTATGATTATCGGGTTCCCGGCTACATTGTCAGGGACTCTCTTGTGTTCCGCACCCTGGTGGGCGGCTTTGTAAGAGGACATGCAGATGCTGTCGCTTACGACCTTCGCGAGGATTTCGTCATCTTTTATCTGGGGAAGCTCGAACTCCTCCAGACGGAGGTCGTCCTTTCCGTATAAACGTACTGCTTTGGTTTTCATATCGGTTCTTGTTTTATGACAGCATGATTTGTCCGCCGGTCACAGGGATTGCCTGTCCGGTTTCACCTGTCTGATCTATTGCATAAAGTATCGCCTTTGTGACATCGGCAGGATTGCAGCCCTTGTGCATGGGCACTTTCGAGAGGTAATACTCCCTCACGTCCTCCACTGTCTTGGCATCTGGTACCTTACCGGCGTTCAGGTACTGTATGAACAGTCCTTTTTCCGGATCGCTCCACAGCGGCCCGTCCAGGAAGTTGCCCGGGCATACGGCGTTAACCTTGATATTGTACGGGGCGAGTTCCAATGCGAAGGACTGGGTTAGACCGATGCCGCCGAACTTGCTCCCGGCGTATGCGAAGTTGGCCTTCGAGCCTTCCAGACCGCTCTTGGAGTTGACCTGGATTATGTCGGTGAAATAAGACGGATCGTATTTCGTCAGAATCTTCATCACATGGCTCGCGACCTTGGAGCAATAGAAGAAAGCATGGTAATTGATTTTCGTGACGAATTCGAAGGTCTCCGGAGTGAGTTTCTCCAGATCTCCCGCACGGGCTACACCGGCGTTGCTTACAAACACGTCCACGGCTCCGAAGTTGATGATGGTGGAGCGGACAAGTTCACGGATGCTTTCTATTTCGCTCACGTTGACCTTTACGAAAATCGCCCTGTTTCCTGAGGCTGTTTCGTTGAAAGATGCGGCGGTCTTCTCGCCGGTGACTTCATTCAGGTCGGCTACGACTATGTTCGCCCCTTCCTTGAGAAGTTCCCGGGCTATGCCTTCTCCGAATCCCTGGGCTGCACCGGTGACTATGATGGTCTTTCCTTCCACCCTGCCTTTGGAACTGCCCGCGGCAACTTTTCTGCGGTAATTCTCCACTTCCCAGTTGTCTATGAAACTGATCCACTCAGGCTCCATTCCATGCTCTCCTCCGAAGGCCTGTGCATACCAGGCTATCTTCATCGCATCGGTATAGACGTCAGTGATGATGCCGGCGTTTTTGGCGTCGTCACCTACGGCCACCAGACCTATGCCCTTGACCATTATGGCCTTTGGACAATGTCCCTTCCGTGTTATGTATTCTTCGATTTTCTTCTCGGCCTTGGCGATCTGCGCACCTGTTTCTTCTTCCTCAATGTAGAGGTACTCCGATTTGCAGTAGACGATGATGTCCGGAGAAAAAGGCTGTTCTATCATCGAGAACTTCTCCTCATTCTCTATCATTGCGGTGATGAGGGCGCTGTTGGTTACTTTCAGGGTTTTCAGGCCTCTTCCGCTGCGGCTGAGCATGGCTCTCAGGGCGGGAACTACTTCCGTTACGCCCTCGCCTATGGGAGCGTCTCCTTCAGGAAGGGGAGTCACCTTCGCACCGATGCGCGACATCATGTCCGAGTATATGCTGTCTATCTCCTCGGGAGTCTCTCCACCTACGAACACGCCATGGTTCTGGAGAAAAATTATGGACGGTTCTTTGCCGTTGTGTTTCCTGTATTCCGCTATCCTGTCATGGACCTTCTTGAACAGCGTGTAGCCGGGGTCGGTGTATTCTATGTACAGAGCTTCCGGGAACAGTTCCCTGCATGCTGACTTTGCGTTTCTGGAACACATGACACCGTTGGCCAAAGTCGGATGCGTGTGTACTATAAAGCTGTGGCCCATGCAGTTGTGTAGGGATGTCTCAACGGACGGACGCCGTCCCTTCGTTATGCAGGCGGCGGCAAGGTCATTTTTTACCTCCTCTTCCCGCTCGGCTGTGTTTCCGCTGTAGAGCTTTTCACCCATTTCGTTCAGCAGGGAGCGGTCAAGTATGGCAAATCCGTCTTCCGTGATGTCGGAGAGCGCGAATCCGCTTGCCTTTACCCAGAGTTTCTCGTCGGTCTTGTATGAGGTGTTGCCGCCGCCGGCAATCACGTAATCGGGATCTGAACCGTATTTACGTGAAAGGGCGACCAGCTGGTCTATTTCTTTCATGCCGTATTTTTTTGATTTCCGTTTCCGGAAATGGTTCTTAAAAACTGACAGTCCTGCGGATAAGTTCGTCTCCTTCCTCGGCTGAAGGCAGTTTAGCCTGATGGGCCGCGACGGCACATGCTCCGCGGTAATTGATTTCGCGAAGCTTGTCGCTCAGACTGTCATGGTCGCGGGTCCTCAGCTTTATCGGCTCCATTGCCGGGGTGTTGTGTTCTGAACCGAAGGTAACTATGAAACCCTCGTCCTCAAGATATGAGGCATATTTTTCCAGGACTGCGGTCGTGTTTCGTGTAGTGATGAACTCTGCCGAGCGGAACCCTCTTTTTTTCAGGATGTCGGCCGCTTTCATCAAATCCTCCTCAAAGTCAGTGAAGCCTCCCTTTGCGTCATCTCCCAGGAACGGGTAGGTGGGGATGCCTCCGGCTGCCTTGATAATCATCTGCACGGTCTCCATGGGAATGAATGCCTTGGGATCTTCCGGGACGAATGCGGCTCCGCCGGCTTTCAGGAGGTTGCCGCGGATCTCGTTCTCGACCTTGGCCGCATCGGACGGATCGCTTTTGAGCGCCTTGCCTCCGAAAAGTTTCTCATAGAAAGATTTGCGGCCGGCCTCACCGATGTTTTCTTCTATCGCCATCCTGAGGGCTTTCGCGAGATGACGCTCACGGATCGACCCTCCGGTCAGTTCATCCCTGACTTTTCTGAAATCTATGTTGAACCCTGCCTTTATGCTGTCAAGATAGGAGTTGAGCTTTGCGCACATCTTCTCCACCTGTGCATTGGATTCGGCTTTCACGTCGGCGAGCATCTTTGCCGCTTCGCCGCTGAGGCTGACCGGGTAGTCAAGCCCTTTACCGCTGAGATAGGTACGTCCCGGATTGTTCGGGTCGTTCACCCTCACGCCTGCGGACTGATCTTCGACGTTCAAGGAAATGAACTCGATATTGAAAAGAGGGAAGAGGCGGCGTTTGCCGCACTCTTCGCTCCATTCCTTGTATCCGTCGAGAGAATAGAAGTCGTTTATCCCCACCACACCGACTTTTTCAGCCGCGGCCATGTCCAGAGCCTGCCTGACATCTTTGAAAGCGCTGAACGAATAGGGCGTATGCAGGTGAGCGTTTACATCTATAATCCCGGCCATAGTCTATACGCCTTTTTTCGCTCTCAGAATCTGCTGGGCAGCGGTGAAGTTCTGACCGGGGACATAGTCCTTGAGCGGAACGATCTTCTCGTTGATGGCATCCAGGAACCAGCTCGGTTGAGGGAAGAACGCCGCCTCAAGCTCATGGCTCGGGGTGATCCAGTTGCGGGATCCGAGAACCACGGGCGCCGCGTCCAGATAGTCGAAGCAGAAGTCCGCGATGTTGGCCGCAAGATCGTTGAGGAACGACCCTCTTGCCGTGGCATCTCCGGCTATCACGATTCTGCCGGTCTTCTTCACGGATTCCATGACTTTGTCGTAGTTGAAAGGAACAAGGCTTCTCGCATCAATCACTTCTGCCTCCATTCCGTATTTCTCCTTGAGCAGATCGGCGGCTTCCAGAGCGCGGTAAAGAGTGGCACCTATCGTCAGGAACGTGATGTCCTTTCCTTCTCTCTTTATGTCCGGTTCACCGATGGGAATCTCGTAGTAGCCCTCTGGCACTCCTTCCTTGTGGAACTGTTCGCCCTTGTCGTAGATTCTCTGGCTTTCGAAGAATATGACGGGGTCAGTGCCCTGGAGAGCGGAGTTCATGAGACCTTTCGCATCATAGGGAGTCGCAGGGAACACGACCTTGAGGCCGGGGATGTGGGTGCAGAGAGAAGTCCAGTCCTGAGAATGCTGGGCACCGTATTTGGAACCTACCGACACTCTGACCACCACGGGCATCTTGATTATGTTGCCGGACATGGCCTGCCATTTGGGCAGCTGGTTGAACACTTCGTCTCCGCAGCAGCCGAGGAAGTCGCAGTACATGATTTCCGGAATGACTCTTCCTCCGCACATCGCATAGCCGATGGCCGTACCGATTATGGCTGCCTCCGCTATGGGCGCATTGAACAGACGGTGGTAGGGAAGGGCTTCCGTGAGTCCGCGGTAGACGGCGAACGCTCCGCCCCATTCGCGGTTCTCTTCTCCGTACGCAACCAGGGAAGCATCTTTGTAGAAACGGTCTATCACCGCCTCGAAGATTCCGTCCTTGATGTTGTACATCTTGAGTTTGCTCACAGGTTTGCCGTCTTTGTCCAGATAGAAGCGGGTCTTTCCGGCAATCTGTTTCACCCTCGGGTTTTCTTCCATGGGCATGTTGACATCGGGTTTCGCATCGCTCATGGAATCTACGCTGCCGTTGGAGAACATCATGTCGCCGAGCAGTTCGCTGTTCTTTATCAGATCCATGCGGGGAGAAACGCTTTCATCGATTGCAAGTCTGTACATTTCCAGGATGACTTCTCTCATCTCCTTCTCGATGTTGCCGAGTTCCTCTTCCGTGGCAAGACCTTCAAGAGTGAGCTTCTTGCCGAAGGCGGTGATGCAGTCTTCTTCCTCCCATGCGGTGATTTCCTCCTTTGAACGGTATGAGGACTGGTCGCTCGGGGAATGTCCGCTGTAACGGTAGGTCACCACGTCGAGCAGGCACGGGCCTTCCTTGTCCAGAAGAATTTTCTTCTTGCGGCGGAACGCCTCTATCACTGCAAGGGGGTCGTATCCGTTCACTCTTTCGGCATGCCATGCCTCCGGGTTGAAACCTGCGCCGAGTCTTGCCGGGAAGGTATAGCCCATGGTCTCTCCCTTTGTCTGTCCGCCCATCGCGTACTGGTTGTCCATGACGTTGATGAGTATCGGAAGGCCGCCTTTCATGTCACCTTCCCACAGACTGTTGAACTGGTCCATGGAAGCGAAGGTCATGCCTTCGAGGACAGGCCCGCGTGCCATGGCGCCGTCTCCGAGATTTGCGACCACTATTCCTTTCTTGCGGTTGACTTTCTTGTAGAGAGCCGCACCCACGGCTATCGAGCCGGAACCTCCCACGATCGCATTGTTCGGGTAGATGCCGAACGGCGTGAAGAAGGTGTGCATGGAACCGCCGAGGCCTTTGTTGAATCCGGTCGTGCGGGCGAAAATCTCGGCCATTGCCCCGTAAAGCAGAAATCGGATTCCGAGCTCTTTTGTGGAATCGCCCTTGAACCCTTTCTTGGCTATGGCGAGCGTAGTGCCTCCCCAGAACTCGTCCATTATTTTCTGGAGCTGGTCATCGGGAAGTATCTCTATGGAACGGAGACCTTTGGCGAGGATCTCTCCGTGGCTTCTGTGGCTTCCGAAGATGAAGTCATCTGTGTCAAGGTTGTAGGCCATTCCCACGGCTGCGGCTTCCTGTCCGGCAGAAAGGTGGGCTGGGCCAGGGTTGTTGTAGGAGATGCCGTTGTAACCTCCCGTGGTCTTGACCAGATTCAGCATGGTCTCGAACTCTCGGATGGTGAACATGTCTCTGTAGATGCGCAGAAGGTCTTCCTTGGTGAAATTGCCTTCCTTTAGTTCCTCCTTAATGCTCTTTTTGTAGGTCATTACGGGAATCTTGGGAAACTTTATCTCATGTTCCTCAGGCCGGAGGGTTTTGTCGGGATCGATGTAAAGTGATTTTGGCATTGTTTTGTTCTATTTCAATGTGAAAGCTGTTTCTTTGATTATTTCGCTGACGGTAGGATGAGGGAACACCACTTCTTTTATCTGCTCCGCCGTCATTTCCTGCTCAATCGCAATGCACATGCTGCTTATGATTTCCGAACAGGGATTTCCAAGCATGTGCGCTCCGAGAACTTCATGGTATCTGGAGCCTACGATGAGTTTGCAGATGCCTTCTCCGCCTTCGTTCTCCGCCACGAATCTTCCGGAATAGGCCATGGGAAGCTTAAGTACGGTGAAGTCCAGCCCCTTGGCCTTGGCTTCCGCCTCCGTCAGGCCTACGCCCGCGACTTCCGGGTTGGTATAGACGACCCCGGGAATCGCATCGTATCTCATGCGGTCGCGTTTGCCGAGAATGCTGTTGACGGCCACTTCGCCTTCGCGGCTCGCCGTGTGGGCGAGCATGGAGAATCCGGTGATGTCTCCCGCCGCATAGACGTTGGGAATGTTGGTGCGCATTTGCTCGTCAACCTTTACTCCGTAAGGCCTTCCGGCTTTGTTCAGAGCCATCTCGAGTCCGAGACTCTCCAGTCCGCAGCCGCTGATGTTCGCGCGTCTTCCCACGCTCACGAGTATCTTGTCGCCGCTGACCTTGTTCGTCTTGCCGTCCGCATCCTCGTACACCACACTGTTGCCTTCTATGCCTGTCACCTTGCAGTTCAGGCAGAAGGTTATGCCGCGTTTTGCGTAGATTTTCTGGAGCATCGAGCTGATTTCATCATCGAGAGGGCCGAGAATCTTGGGGAGCATCTCGACTACCGTCACCTTGGTGCCGAGAGTGCTGAAGAATGCGGCGAATTCCATGCCGATGACTCCGCCTCCTATCACCACCAGTTCCTTGGGCTGTTCTTTCAGGGCAAGAATTTCCCTGTTGGTAACCACTATGTCTCCGGCTTCCTTAAGGCCCGGGAGCGGAGGGACGGCGGCTTCCGAACCGGTGCAGAGAAGAAGGTTCTTTGCCAGGTAGCTCCGGCCGTCGGCTTCTATCTCCAGGCCTTCTGCGGAACGGCCCTTTACGACCGCTTCGGCAGCGACCACGTCCACTTTGTTGGCTTTCATGGCGGCCTTTACTCCGCCTACGAGCTTCTTGACGACTTTGTCCTTCCTTTTCATGAACTCGTCGAACTTGAAGGAAGGGTTTTCGGAATAGACCCCGTAATGGTCTCCCGTGACGGCGTAGTTGTAGACTTTCGCACCGTACAGAAGCGTCTTTGTCGGGATGCACCCTTCGTTGAGGCATACTCCGCCGAGGCTTTTCCTTTCGAATATGACGGTCTTGAGTCCGGCCGCCCCGGCTCTTTCCGCAGCGACGTATCCTCCGGGACCGCCGCCTATTATAGCTAAATCATATGTCATGTTCATAGTGTGTGTTTTAAAATTCCACTTCCAGATTTTCGATTTCGACCGCGACCTGTTTAAGGAACTTGGTCGCGAGGCCTCCGTCTATGGCCCTGTGGTCATAGGTCAGACTGAGACCGAGGTACGGTACGAAAGCGTACACTCCGCCGCCCAGATCCTTCGGACGGGGAACTATGGTCCCTACGCCGAGGATGGCGCTCTGGGGCACGTTTATGATGGGCGTGAACCATTCTACTCCATATCCGCCGAGGTTGGACACTGTGAATGACGAGGCCTCGCTGGAGAGCAGATCCGGATTCACGCTGCCTTTTCTGCAGTCATCGGCTGCCTTCTTGAGCCTTTTGCTCAGGCCCGTAATGCTGAGTTCGTCAGCGTTTCTTATGGCCGGTACCATGAGTCCTCTTTCAGTATCCACGGCCACTCCGAGGTGGACGGACTTGAAGATTCGCATGGCATCTCCAAGGCAATGGCTGTTGAGGTCGGGATATTTCTGCAGGGCCTTGATTACTGCAAAGCATACGAAATCGTTTATGGTGATGTTCGCATCGATTTTCCCTTCTTCCAGAGCTTTCTTCGCTTTCTTGCGCAGCGCCTGTATTCTGCGGGCATCCGCCCCGAGCATATGGGTTAGCTGGGCAGTGTTCTGCAGAGAATTGTACATGGACTTGGAGATGAGCTTGCGCATGTTGGACAGCTTCCTAAGCTCGAACTCTTCTCCTTCTCCCTTGATGTCGGTATGTGTGGGCTGCCATTGCTTGAGGTCTCCGCCTTTCACCGTGCCTGCCAGACCGGAGCCGCCGGCCGGAGCCGCCACGTTGCCTTCAGTCATTCTGGCTTTGGCAAGACCTGTCAGAGGGCCTTGGGCAGCTGCCGACGCTTCAACATCTCTTGCGATTACACGTCCATAAGGGCCCGTGCCTGCGACTGACGCGGTGTTCACGCCTTTTTCGGCTGCGATTGTCCTTGCCCGAGGGGACACAGGTGCACCGGCTTTCACTTCAGCGGATGCCGGAAGCTGTTCCTCTTTTACGGATTCGGGCTTCGCCTCTGCCTGCGGGACCTCCTTTGGGGATTCCGCTGTATGTGCCGCTCCGGAAGGGGCAAGCTCGGCATAGGACTCACCTTCGTTTCCTATCGCCATTACATTGCTGAGGACGGGAACTTCATCGCCTTCGTTGTAGAAGCAGGCAAGTACCGTACCGTCAATTTTGGCCTCTTCCTCAAAAGAAGCTTTGTCCGTCTCGTAGGTAAAGAGAACGTCACCGGCCTGGACCTTGTCTCCGGGTTTCTTCCTGAACTCGGTGATTATGCAGGTCTCGACCGACTGGCCCTGTTTGGGCATTATTACTGCTGTCGCCATTTTTGAGATAGTATTCTTATGTTAAATTCCCCTCTCCAGGGTTTGCGGAGAGGGGATGTTGTCGAAAATTTTGGCCTAAGCCATTAATTGTGGCAGGAAGGTGCTGAATATCAGCACGGCCAATCCGAGAATCAGTACAAGTATGGTCTGACGCGACACTCCCTTCCACTCTTTGAGGATGATGCCCCATACATTGGAGAAGGTGACGTTGAGGGCCATGAGTATGCACCAGCTGAACGTGATGAGGGTAGGGGACGACACAAGGAAGCCCTTTCCGAGACTCAATCCGAAGAACTGGCTGTACCAGAGCAGGCCTGCGAGAGCGCAGAAGATGAGGTTATGACCCCACACTGAGGTTTTCTTATAGTCTCCGAAGCTGTGGTTCTTCTTGTTCTGGCTGAGGCAGTAGACCGCGTTGGTCACAAATCCTCCGACGGTCACGAGCAGCGTGGCCGGAAGGGTCTTGAACATCTCCGGAGTTTCGCTCCAGTTGAGGTCCGCGCCGAAGTTCAGTCCGATGTTGAAGCAGGCGCTCATGAATCCGCAGAGCAGTGCGATAAGAATGCCTTTGGGGAAGTTGAAATCCTTCACTGCGGCCTTTTTCTCCTCTTCGGAAAGGGAAGAGGACTTCATGCCTCCCGCAATGCCGATGATGCCGATGCCTATTAGCGTAACCACGACTCCGACCCATACGGCCGCCGTGAGCGTGTCAGCATGGCCTGTGAAGACAGGACCGAGGATTGCGCCGAGCCCCGCACATGTGCCGAGGGCTATGCTCTGTCCGAGCGCGACTCCGAGGTAGCGCATTGACAGTCCGAAGGTAAGACCGCCTACTCCCCACAGTACGCCGAACAGTATGGTGAGCCATGTCTCTTTTGGATTGGCGGCGAAGAGTGCAAATAGACTTTCACCTTGCGGAACCGCGAGAAGGGCTCCGAGCAGAGGGAAGACCAGCCATGCGAACACTCCCTGCACAAGCCAGTAGCTTTCCCAACTCCATTCTTTTATTTTGTTGATAGGCACGTAGCAGCTTGACTGACAGAACGCGCCTATCGCTATTATCAAGAGGCCGATAAAAATCATCTTTCAGGCTTTTCTATCTTTTGGATGTGACGTCGGTTTCGTACTTCTCGATGACGGGGATGACATCGTTGCCTACAGGTACGTTGTGTCTTACGCAGAATTCATCGTATACGGCATTCCAAGGCATGGCCTTTTCTTCCTCGATGAGCTGAAGAACTTCGTAGGTGTGGCCTGCGAGTTCATGCTTGCTGATGAGGTCGCGAGGTTCGAGGAGCGCTTTGATCATGCATTTCTGAGCTGCGCGGCTGCCGATTACATAGGCGCCTATGCGGTTGATTGAACCGTCGAAATAGTCAAGGCCGTAGTGGACTCTGTCAAGTGCTCCGGCACGGACGATTTCCGCGAAGAGATCCTGGGTGTTGTCGTCCATGATGGTCACGTGGTCGGAATCCCAACGCACGGGACGGCTTACATGGAGCATAAGCTCAGGGATGAAGTTCAGGACAGCGGACACTTTGTCTCCCGGAATCTCGGAAGGATGATAGTGGCCGGTGTCTATGGTGAGGAGCTTCCGGTTCTTTGTGGCGTATGCCGTGTAGAAGTCGTGCGAGCCGACGGTGAAGCTTTCAAGACCTATTCCGAATACCTTGCCCTCGATGCTGTCCTTCATGTACTGTTTCTTCTCCGCGAAAATCTCATCGAGAGATTCCTTGAGAAGAGTCCTGTAGAGCATGTGGTTGACGGACACGTCTTTGCATCCGTCGTGGACCCATACGTTCATGATACAGGGGTCTCCCTGAGCCTTGCCCATGGCATCGGCTATGTCGCGGCAGCGTTTCGTGTGCTCAATCCAGAAATCCCTTATGGATTTGTCGGGATTGGACAGGGAAAGATTGCCGCTCTTGGGGTGCGAGAATGAAGTGGAGTTGAAATCGAGTTTGGTATTGTTGTCCTTGCCCCAGTCGATCCAGCTCTGGAAATGCTCGACTTTCACCTGGTCGCGGTCCACGACCTGCCCTTTGAAATCGCCGTAGATTTCGTGTAGGTTGAGACGGTGTGTTCCCGGAACGAGAGATTTCGCTTTCAGAATATCCGCCCTGAGCTCGTCGATGTTGCGGGCGGCTCCGGGATAGTTGCCGGTGGACTGTATGCCGCCGGAGAGAGCTCCTGCGTGAACCTCGAAACCCTTCACGTCATCTGCCTGCCAGCAGTGCATGGAGAGGTGGAAATCGTCCATCTGGGAGAGAACTTTTTCCGTGTCGACACCAAGTTCCGCGTAGCGCTCCTTGGCGATTCCGTAAGCTGTGTGTACTGATTGCTCTTTCATATTGTTCTTTTTTACAGTTGTTTTATATTATTCGTTCTTTGGAGTGAATGTTTTGACCGCGAATGCTTCGGCGACCATTTTCCTCATCTCCCGGCGATCTTTCACAAGGCCTGCCGAACGTGCCTGCATCATCACGTTTCCTATGGCGGTGGCTTCCGTAGGACCGGCCACCACGGGCAGTCCTATGGTATCGGCGGTAAGCTGGCTCATCAGGTCATTGGCCGAACCTCCTCCAATCACGTGAAGCTTGTTGATTTTGAAGGGTGCGAACGATTGCAGCATGTCCAGAACTTCCTTGTATCTGCGGGCAAGGCTGTGGTAGATGCAGCTGAACATCTCGCCCTCGTCGGAAGGCAGAGGCTGCCCGCTTTCTTTCAGGGCTGCGCAGATTTCCCCGACCATGTTTTCGGGATTGGCGAAGCGGGGATCGTCCGGATTGACCGTGGACGTGAATCCCAGTGCCTCCGTAGCCATTGCGGTGATTTCGGGGTAGGTGAAGCTGCGTCCCTTGGCGGCCCAGACTTTTCTGCACTGTTCGAGCAGCCACATGCCGGTTATGTTTTTCAGGAAACGTGTAGTCCCGTCGATTCCGCCTTCATTCGTGAAGTTCATCCTGCATGATTCGTCGGAAATGATGGGGGCCATTGTCTCGATGCCCATGAGACTCCATGTGCCTGAACTCAGGTAGGCGAAATTCTCGTCGGAAGCCGGAACGGCGGCGATGGCGGACGCCGTATCGTGGCCCGCGACCGCGATTACCGGCACTTCGCCTATTCCCGTCTCCTTGGCGATTTCCGGAGTGAGGTTGCCGACGACCGTTCCGGAAGGTATGATGTCCAGCAGGATGGAGCTGTCGATTCCGAGCTTGTCCGGCAGGGACTTCTCAAACTGTCTTGTGTTCTGGTTCATCATGCCGGAGGTGGATGCGTCGGTGTATTCACATACTTTCTTCCCCGTGAGGAAATAAGACAGCAGGTCCGGAATGAACAGGATTTTGTCGGCGTACTTCAGAGGCGCGAATCCTTCTTTCTTCTGGGCATAGAGCTGGAATATGGTATTGAAGTTCAGAATCTGGATGCCCGTCATTCCGTAGAGTTCCTGGCGAGGTATGATTTTGAACACCTCTTCGGGGATGCCGTCGGTGTAGGGGTCGCGGTAGGCTCTCGGAAGGCCGAGCAGGGTCCCGTCTTCGGCAAGGCAGCCGAAGTCCACGCCCCATGTGTCTATGCCTATCGAGTCAATCTTCACTCCTTCGGCGGCGAGCCGGGAAAGAGCCTTTTTGAAATGCTCCAGAATCCCGTAGATGTTCCAGTAGAACTTGCCCCCGATTTCGACGGCTCCGTTCGGGAAACGATATGTTTCCTTCATCTCGAAGCGGCCGTTGTCAAAGGTCGCAAGCATGGCCCGGCAGCTTGTCGCTCCGCAGTCGAAAGCAAGAAAGTTGTAATGATTTTTCATTATTTCGGAATTATAGTTTCAGTGATATGGTCTCATAAAGATATCCATAAGAATCTCTGTTGACAAATAAATTGCCAAAAAACTGAGTTTTTCTGTCAAAATGAATACATTTGCATATGAACGATCCGATACATCTGAAATATTTGGCCGTCAACGAGCAGGACATGCTGTGGAACACGGCCGTGAATTCTGTCGGAGGACAGGAAATAGCTCCCGGAATGAGCTATCCTCCATCCAACCACCCTACGCGGTACATCTTTACTCCGGAGGGAGGCCGTGTGCTTGACGAGTACCAGCTCGTCTATATCTATGAAGGTGAAGGTAAATTCTTTAGCAGAAATCCGGACAAGGCCGTAGATGTCAGTGCCGGCTCCATGATTCTTCTTTTTCCCGGGGTATGGCACTCCTACCGGCCGAACCCCGCCACGGGTTGGAAGGAATACTGGATAGGCTTCCGCAGCGGTGAAATGGACAAGAAAGTTGAAAACGGTTTTTTCAGCAAGAAGCATCCCGTCCTCTCGGTAGGGATAAGGGATACGCTTGTAAATATTTACAAATCTGCGATAAACGTAGCGGCAAAGCAGGAGTCGGGATTCCAACAGCTTCTTTCATCCATGGTGAGCTACATCTCCGGGCTGGCGTACTATTATGACCGTAACAGGTCCATGTTCAGCAGCAAAGTTTCCGATGTGGTAAGCAGAGCAAAAATCATAGTTTCCGAGCAGAGCAGGACCATTACTCCGGAGGAACTCGCCGCCAGGATGTGCATGGGGTATTCATCTTTCAGAAAGGTTTTCAAGGAATACACAGGCTTCGCCCCTGCCAAGTATATCCAAAGCGTCCGCTTCAACAGAGCGAAGGAAGATCTTACCAATACGGACAAATCAGTCAAGGAGATAGCCTATGAGATGGGTTATGACGACTACGAATATTTCTTCACCGCTTTCCGGCGTAACACGGGCATGACGCCCAAGGAGTACCGTAATTTCACGAGAAACAAGAAGAAGTAGCCGGGACGTTCCGTACCTGAAGGTCTCAGTTTCCTTCTTTTCCGCCTTCTTCCGTCTTGCCGGTCCGGGCATTGTCCCCGTCCTGTCCTATGGAATGTTCCTCGGAGGGAAGCGCGATCGTGCGGAATCTTTTCTGTCTGCGCTCCCAGCGGTCACGGGCATATTGCTGCATGTCCGTGAACTGGTCGTTCTCGTCTATGATTTCCAGTCCGAGGATGGTCTCTATTATGTCTTCGAGAGTGATGAGCCCCTGGAAGCTTCCGTATTCGTCTATGATCAGAGCCATCTGTTCCTTTTTCTTCAGCAGCGATTCCCAGATCTCCGACAGGGATACTTCTTCGTTGAAATAGGAAATGGGCCTCTTGAGGTCTTTGAGCCTCATGTCGAATTTGTCGTCGGCCAGCCCTTCCAGCGCATCGCTCAGAAGTATGTAGCCCGTAATGTATTCTGGCGAGTCCGAGTAGACGGGAATTCTGGAATAGTGCAGATATGTGTCGTTCTTGTAGAAATTCTTCAAGGTCATGTTTTCCTGAGCCGTGGAGCATACGATTCGCGGAGTCATCGCATCGAAAGCCTTGACATTGTCGAGCTTCATGATGTTCTGTATGACCTTGTTCTCGTTGGAATCGATCACTCCCTCTTTGGCGCCGATGTTGGCCATGGCAGTAACTTCGTCCCTGCTGACCAGATTCGAGCCGTCTTCGGGCGCTATGAGCTTGCTTATCCTCTGCACTGTCCATGCGAGGGGGAACATGATGACCACCAGCACGGAGATTGCCTTGGATGCGAATCCCATGAGACTCTTCCAATAGGATGTGCCTATGGTTTTAGGCACGATTTCGGAGAATACCAGGATCAGTACGGTGGTTATCGCGGACACCAGTCCGACCCATGAGCTGCCGAATACCACCGTGGCCTGGCTTCCGACCCCCGCCGCGCCTCCGGTGTTCGCTATCGTGTTGAGCGAAAGGATGGCGGCTATGGGCCTGTCTATGTCCGTCTTGTATTTGAGGAAACGTGCGGCCGGCTTGTACCCTTCCTCTTTCTTCATCGTTATGTATGACAGAGGAGTGGACATGAGCACGGACTCCAGTATCGAGCACAGGAACGAAATTGACAGAGTCAGAAAGAGATATAAAAGCAGTAAAAGCATGCTGATTTCTTTATTGCGGCAAAAATAGTAATAATATTGCTATTTTTACATCTTCAATCTGAACATAAATGGCGGATTTCAGGTCACTTTTCAAGGATACGGCCATATACGGCCTGAGCAGCATAATAGGGAGATTCCTGAACTATCTCCTTGTGCCTCTCTATACCTATGTCATCAGCGCATCCAGCGGAGGATACGGCGTTGTGACAAATCTTTACGCCTACACGGCACTCCTTCTGGTAATCCTCACATACGGAATGGAAACCGCTTTTTTCCGTTTTGCCAACAAGGACGGAGAAAACCCCGAAAAAGTGTACTCCACCGTGCTTGCCTCCGTGCTGAGCACGTCCGTCATATTCGTCGCAGCTGTTCTGTTGTTTCTCAAACCCATTTCCTCGGCCATGGGCTACGGAAGCCATCCGTCCTATGTCGGGGCAATGGCGGTGACGGTGGCCATAGACGCATTCCAATGCATTCCATTCGCGTATCTGAGATACAGAAAGAAGGCATTGAAGTTCGCTGCGCTCAAGCTGACGTTCATAGGCATGAACATTTTCCTGAACCTGCTGTATTTCGTGGTTCTTCCCAAAGCCGGACTTAATCCGTGCGGAATTTACGATAACGGGCCGGACGTTGGATATGTGTTCTATATCAATCTGTTCTGCACGGCTGTCATAACCCTTTTCTTCAGACGGGAGCTGGGCGGTTTCAGGCATGGCGCCGACTTCGGGCTACTCAAGCGGATGCTCTCCTACAGCTGGCCCATACTGCTTTTAGGCATAGCGGGCATACTGAACCAGACTGCACCGAGCATCCTTTTCCCCTATCTCTATGAAGGAGAAGATGCCTCCAGCCAGCTCGGCATCTACGGAGCCTGCATCAAGATAGCGATGATAATGTCCATGATTACACAGGCGTTCAGATATGCCTATGAACCCTTCGTTTTCGGTAACTCGCGAGAGAAGGACAGCCGCGAGACCTGTTCGAAAGCTATGAAGTATTTCATCATGTTCACCCTTCTGGCGTTCCTCTGTGTCATGGGGTTCATGGATCTGCTTAAATACATAATAGGAGAAGGGTACAGAGCCGGCCTGAAGGTCGTGCCCATCGTGATGACGGCTGAAATTCTGATGGGCATATACTTCAATCTTTCCTTCTGGTACAAGCTCACTGACAAGACGCTCTGGGGTGCGCTTTTTTCAGGTATAGGCAGTGCGGTCCTCATAGCGGTCAACGTAGTGTTCGTGCCCCGTTTCGGCTACATGGCCTGCGCCTGGTCCGGAGTCGCCGGTTACGGAACGGCCATGCTCCTGTCATATTTCGTGGGCCAGCGAAAATACCCTGTCAAGTATCCTCTGAGAGACATCGCAGTCTATGTCATTGCGGCGGCCGCAGTCTGCTGCTGCATATGCTGGTCCAACGCCCGCCTTTCCGCACTTCCGGCCATCGCCGTGAACTGCGTTGCGATACTGCCGTTCTGCGCACTTATGGTCAAGAGGGATCTGCCTCTTTCCTCGCTGCCCTTTGTCGGTAAATATTTCCTAAAAAAGTAAAGAATCATGAAAAGTTCATCACTTGACACGGCACTGTTCCTTAAAATGCTTTCCACGGATTCCACGTCCGGCAGTGAACGCCCTTTCGCCCTTGAGCTTGCTTCTCTACTTAAGACCGGGCACAATACGTCGGAGCTTATGGAGGTAGGGGACGGGACTCTCAATCTCGTGTTCAAGTGGGGGAATCCCAAAATATGGTTCTGCACGCACATGGACACTGTTCCGCCGTACATTTCCCCCACTGTGGAAGAGCTCCCGGACGGGGATGTGAAGTTCCGCGGCAGAGGGACATGCGATGCCAAGGGACAGATCTTTTCCATGTTCGAAGCGTGCAGGGAGCTTGAACGCAGGGGAGAAACGGATTTCGCTCTGCTCCTTCTCGCCGGAGAGGAGACAGGTTCTTTCGGAGCCAAGGCCTACACCAGGGACATGCCGGGCGGAGAGTTCGTGACGGTGGGCGAACCTACGGACAACCGCATGGTTTCCGCCAGCAAAGGCACAAAATCATTTGCCGTCACGATCAAAGGGAAACCTTGCCATTCCGGATACCCTGGGCAGGGCGAGAGCGCGGTGGAAAAATTCTACGTTTTCATGAAAAAGCTGCATGAAACCTCTTTTCCTGCAGATGAGAGGCTTGGAGAGACTACATGGAACATCGGGGAACTTTCGAGTCCCAATCCGCAGAACATTCTCAGTCCCGAACTGAAGTTCAGGATATATTTCAGAACCACATTCGCATCCGACAAGGAAGTATGCGATTTCATGGACTCCATGAGGACGGATGATTTTAAGATTGAGACCTTCGGAGGCGATGCCCCCATGGAATATCATACGCTGGACGGGATTCCCACGGAAACTGTCGCTTTCGGGAGTGATGCTCCCCAGCTTAAAAAGTTCCGTCTCCGCGCCCTCTGCGGTCCCGGTTCCATTCTTGTCGCCCACACGCCGGACGAGTTTGTCCTGCTGAGCGACCTGCTGCGGGCACGCGACAACTATCTCCGCCTTGCCGCAGCTTTCCGGTAGGCTGTCCGTCCTGCGTATGTGAGGCCGACGGGACGGGGGGGGTAATGAAATATGAGTTATTTTTGGTAATAAGAAAACATCGATATGATAGTAATGAAGTTCGGTGGCACGTCCGTCCAAAACGAAGAAGCGATAAGAAGGGTAGTGTCCATTGTCAAGAGCCGGCTGAGTGAGCGGCCGCTTGTGGTGGTGTCCGCTCTGGCCAAGGTGACGCGGCTGCTGGTACAGATTGCGGAAGAATCGGGAAACGGAAACAAGGAGGCGGTGGAAAGAGATCTCGCGGCCTTGCGGGAAAGACATCTGAAGCTGTGCGCCGCACTGCTCGAAGGGGAATTGCTTGACAAGACTGAGAAGAAGGTAGTTTCTTTGTGCGACGGGCTTTCCGGTTTCACGGAAGGTGTGCTCAGGATCGGGGAATTGTCGCGCAGAAGCCGTGCCCGCATAATATCTACGGGGGAACTTCTGTCTTCCACGATAGTCTCCGCCGCCTTCAACGCTTCCGGAGTCGTATGCAACTGGATGGATGCTCGGGCGGCTGTGGTCACGGACGACAATTACATGGACGCTGCGGTCAGGCTCGAAGAGACGGAAGCCAATGTCAGGCGTATTTTCCCGGTTCTTTCACGCGGTGCGGATATGGTCCTGACCCAGGGATTCATAGCATCCACATCTGCAGGAGACCCCTCCGTGCTCGGCTTCGAGGGGTCGGATTATTCCGCCGCCATATTTGCCATGGCGCTCGGTGCCGCCGAGGTGCAGATATGGACGGATGTGGACGGGGTCAGGACATCCGATCCGAGAGCGGTGCGGAATACAGAACGCATAGAGAGGCTTTCCTACGATGAGGCTGCCGCAATGGCAGAATCAGGCGCCAGGGTTCTGCACCCTCTGACCATAGGGCCTGCGAGGATGAGGAACATACCCATCCGCGTCCTGAATACCATGAATCCGGATTGTGAAGGTACCCTTATAACTGGAGGAAACACGGCGCCGGGGCCCAAATGCGTGGCATTTATCCCGGATATCGACTACCTTGAGATCCGCGCCAGGGAGTATGGACAGGCGGAGCACATGGCAAAGGAGGTGCTTCCGCAGCTTCTCTCCGTCGCATCCGGGCCTTCTCTTCTGGCATCTTCCGCAGGCAGACTGTCGATGGCCTTCGAAAAAGGAGGAGAAGCTCTGGCCTTGGCTGTGGAAAAGTTCCGGACGGAATATGAAGTCAATCTGTACCGCGACAAGGCCCGGCTGTCCGTGGTGGGGAACGGTGTCCCTCTGTGTGAGGAAGTGACCGAGGCATTGCGTGGAGCATGTCGGCAGGTCCATATGGTCTGTACCGGTGCCGCGATGATGGATGTCAGCATCGTGGTGGACAGGGAGTCACTTGTGGAAACGGCAGATAAAATTCACGGGAAATTGTTTTGATTCTTAGCTATTTGTGCTATATTGGCAAGCTTGTTAAAAGAAAGATATGGTTAAAGTTGTTATAAGCGGATATGGCAAAATGGGCCATATCATAGAAAGCGTGGTGAAAGAGAGGGGGATTGCCTACGGAGGCTGGAGTGAAGACATAGCTTCTTTCGACAAAGCCATAGCCAAAGAAAGCGTATGCGTGGATTTCACCACCCCCGATGCGTTCCGGTCAAACTACAGGTCCATTGCCGACAGTTTCAAGGCGGCTGTGGTGGGAACAACCGGCTGGTATGACATCAGGGAAGAAGTGTCCGACTACTTCCGTGGGCGCGGAACGGCCCTCATCTGGGGGTCTAACTTTTCCGTGGGAGTGAACGTGCTCTCCGCGGCGGTGGAACTGGTGGCAAAGTATTTTGCCAAGTCCGGAGGCTACACACCGTATATCATAGAAAAGCATCATTGCCATAAACTGGACGCTCCGAGCGGAACGGCCATAACCCTTGCGGCGGACGTCAGCAGGTACATTCCCGGCGAGGTGCAGATTTCCTCGGTCAGGGCCGGGGAAATTCCGGGCATCCATACGGTCAGTTTCGAGGGGACCAACGACAGGCTTACCCTGGAACATGAAGCCTTTTCCAGGCGGGCCTTGGCTGAAGGTGCCGTGACTGCCGCGGCCATGACGGAGGGGCTGACGGGAGTCCATGAATTTAAAGAATTGTTTTTCAGAGGTTGAGTAATAACTGTTCCACTATGAGACAGAAAATGTTCAAAGGTTGCGGAGTGGCTCTCGCAACGCCGTTCGCCAAGGACGGAAGCGTGGATTACGGCGCTTACGCCAGTATGGTGGAAAGACAGCTTCAGGGCGGAGTGGATTTTCTTGTGCCGCTTGGAACGACGGCTGAAACTCCTTGTCTTGAAGACGGGGAGAAACTGAAGATTCTCGAGATAACCAAAGAGAAGTCCGGAGGAAAAAAGATCATAGCTGGATGCGGGACCAATTCGCTGAAGAAGACGTTGGAAAACATCCGCATGTTCGAACCCCTTTCTCCCGATGCCTACCTTGTAGTCGTACCTTTCTACAACAAGCCCGGACAGGAAGGCATGTATGAATATTTCAAAGCCGTGGCCGAATCTACGGACAAGGCTGTGGTTCTGTACAACGTCCCCGGCAGGACAGGCGCCAACATGCTGGCCGAGACCACGCTGCGGCTTGCGGAAATACCTAACATAGTCGCCGTCAAGGAAGCTTCAGGCAATCTCGACCAGATATGTGAAATCATCAGCCATGCACCCGAAGGATTTTCTGTGCTCAGCGGCAATGATGATCAGACCTGTGACATAATCAAAAACGGTGGAGACGGCCTCATAAGCGTGGCCGTGAACATTGCGCCCCGTCAGGTCTCGGACCTCGTGCATCTCATGCTCGACGGAAAATATTCAGAGGGCAAGGTCTTGGAAGACAAGCTGGAAGATCTTTTCCGCGGATGCTTTGTGGAAAGCAATCCCATTCCTGTCAAGGGCGGGCTTTCTCTTTTGGGGCTGTGCGAAAATTCTCTCAGGCTGCCTCTGACTCCGGCCACGGCCGACACTCTTGAAACAATGAAGGGCATAATAAAGAATCTGGGGCTATGAGTACTGCAATGGAAAAACTCCAGGAGGTCCTTTCGTGTCTGGAAAGCGGGGAAATCCGTGCGGCCGAAAAAAAGGACGGAGAGTGGATTGTAAACGTCAGCGTCAAGGAGGCCATACTCGAAGGCTTTCGTCTCGGAACTCTTTCCGACATGAGCGAAGGCCGGTTTTCATTCTTTGACAAAGATACATATCCCGTAAAAAAATTTACTCTTGCCGACAAGGTCCGCATAGTGCCCGGAGGAAGTTCCGTCCGCAGGGGGGCTTACCTTGCCCCCTCGGTCATAGTCATGCCTCCGTCGTTCGTCAATGTGGGGGCCTATGTCGATGAGGGGACAATGATTGATTCACATGCTCTCGTGGGGTCATGTGCCCAAATAGGAAAGAATGTGCATATAGCGGCGGCCGCCCAGATAGGAGGAGTTCTTGAACCTGCCGGAGCGTTGCCGGTCATAGTGGAGGACAATGTCTTCATCGGCGGTAACTGCGGTATTTACGAAGGGGTAGTACTGGAGAAGAACTGTGTGCTCGGCACGGGAGTGATCCTGAACAAATCCATACCCATATTCGATGCCGTAAACGACCGTTGGATAAAGGCAGATGGCAAAGGCAGGGTTACTGTACCGGAGGCCGCGGTGGTCGTTGCGGGCAGCCGTCCGCTGAAGCGGGACGCCGCACTCAGGGCAGGTGTGCAGATATACTGTCCTGTCATAGTGAAATACAGGGACGCGGGCACTTCAGCGTCAGTGTCTTTGGAGGATGCATTAAGATAGCTTATGGCAGATTATTCCCGTTTCTTTTCCGAAGACACACGTTCCTTCATGCGTTCTCCTGTAAGGGAGATTTTCAAGAAGGTAGATCTCGGCAGCATATATTCCTTTGCAGGCGGCTATCCTTCTGCCGAAACGTTTCCCCTGAAGGGCATAGAGGATACGACCCTCACCGTTGTGGAGAAATATGGTGCCAAGGCTTTTCAATACGGTGCCACTCAGGGCGTTCCCGAGTTGAGGGAGGCGATTGCAAGCCGCTATGGAGTGCCTGTGGAGAGGGTGCAGATCACCACCTCGTCGCAGCAGGGCATAGACGTGTGCACGCGAATCATGGCAGATCCCGGAGACGTGATACTCACATCAAATCCTTCATATCTGGGAGCGCTCCAGTCCTTCAAGTCGTACAGAGCAGTAATAGAAGGCGTGGACGCAAAGGTCAGTCCGTTCGGTGATGCCTACCGCGAGGCCATAGAGAGAATTGAAAAGCGTGGGGAGAGAATTAAGTTCCTGTACATGATTCCGGACTTCCAGAATCCTTCCGGGGAGACTTTGTCCCTTGAAGAAAGGAACACTCTTGTGTCGCTTGCCCGCGAGCATGATTTCCTCATAGTGGAAGACAGCCCGTACCGTGAACTCAGGTACGAAGGAGAGTCCGTGCCCACCATGTATTCCATCGCTCCCGAAAGGGTTCTTCATCTGGGGTCGTTTTCCAAGATATTCGCGCCGGGTTTCCGGCTGGGATGGATTGTCGCCGCGCCTGAGCTTCTGGACATGATTTATGTCTGCAAACAGTCACTTGACCTTTGTCCTCCGATATTCGACCAGTACCTCGCTGCAGAGTTCATGAGCAGCGGAAAGATAGACGCCAATCTGGAAAAAACCAGGGAACTTTACCGCTCCAAGAGAGATCTGATGCTTGACATGCTGGAGAAAACCATGCCTGAAGGCGTAGAATGGACGCATCCCGAGGGCGGGCTTTTCTTGTTCCTTACACTCCCGGAGCGGTTTGACAGCGTCAGATTCTACGACAAGGCGCTTTCTGCGGGAGTTGCCTATGTGGCCGGCTCTTTCTTCTACAGCAACGGAGGCGGACGCAATACCATGAGGCTCAATTTCTCTTTCATGTCCCATGAGAAGATACGGGAAGGCATAACCCTTCTTGCCGGACTTATAAAGGAAGAATTGAGGACGAAATAGAGGAGGAACCGGGATGAGATTCTTCAAATATCACGGAGCAGGCAACGATTTTCTGCTTGCCGACAACAGAAACTCCACCATGGCCCTTTCGTCGGGGGACGTGAAGCGTCTTTGCGACCGTCATACGGGATTCGGAGCTGACGGTCTTATTCTTCTGGAAAGCTGTCCGGGCTTTGATTTCCGCATGGCGTATTGGAATCCGGACGGTTCTACGGGTATGATGTGCGGAAACGGCGGCCGCTGCATAGTGGCCTTTGCCAATGATCTCGGTCTGCGATCTTTCCGTTTTTCCGCTCCTGACGGGCCGCACGAGGGTACTGTTCTTTCCAAGGAGAAGAACGTCACCATGGTCCGTCTGAGCATGAAAGACGTTGCGGAGTGCAAGCGCATGGAAGAAGGCGGCTTCTTCCTGGACACCGGGACACGGCATTATGTCCGCTTTACCGATGATGTGGAAAAGATTGACATACGGCAGGAAGGGCCGCAGTGGAGGCATGATCCCCGTTTCTCTCCGCAGGGAACCAATGTGAACTTCGTTTCGGCGGACGGAGACGGCATAAAGATCAGAACTTTTGAAAAAGGGGTTGAAGACGAGACCCTTGCCTGCGGCACGGGAATAGTCGCCTCTGCAATCGCCTCCCATGTGTACGGAAAGGGCGGCAGTTTTTCTCCGGCCGACGGCGTGCGAGTCAGGGTCCATGCAAGGATCGCCGATCTTTACGTCTCATTCAGACCTCTCGGAGACGGAAGTTTCTCTTCGGTGATTCTGGAAGGTCCTGCGGAAAAGGTAGGCGAAGTGATATCGGAAATAATTTGACTCTGCCGTGCAAGTTTTCTGCGGAGAGAGCGTTTATATACAAAAACGGAGACAATGGAATCAATAATGAAGGCGTCACGTGCGCTTCTTTTTGCGGCTGCGGCATTTCTCGCCGTTTCCTGCTTCAAGGACAGCAAGTATTCTTCTTCCTTTTACACCAACGACAGTTTCACCTTCAGCGATTTCCTGAAGGAGAGTCCGGACAGCGTATCCTTTGTCGAGAACCTGACGGGCAACTCGGGGTATTACAGCTACAGCGCATCTGTGCAGAACAAAGTTTTCCAGGGAGGTGTCGCACTTTCCATGAAGATGTCGCAGGACCTTTCCGCTCAGAACTCGGAGTATGTGGTTTGCGGAGAGGCTTTGGGCAAGGAAAAGGAGAAAAATATCTACGCCGTATTCCGTCAGAATCCCGATGATGCCGCCATGCCGAAACATGAAATCACTTTTCGTGCGGCCGACGCCTACACTACGGTAGTCCCTACGCAGTGTTTCGTGACGAATACCAATAGGGCCCTCAATGCCATGAAGTATGGGACGGAAGGTGTGGACGGATTCAGGGAAGGAGATTATCTCGATGCGGTATTCACGTCTTATGATGAATCCGGCAGGCGTATCGGGAGCGTGAAGATTTCACTTGGCAAGTTTTCCGGTTCGCTTTCTTACGTAAAAGAATGGACAAAGCTCGATCTTGAGGCCTTGGGCGACTTCGTCTATGTGGACATGTCGCTGGAAACAAACAGAAGTGATCTGCCTTTGGACAGTTTCTGCTTCGACAACGTCATAACGCTTATTCAGGTTGAAAGCTGACATGGTCCGCGGCGGATGCCGCAGTCTGGTAAAAAAATCCCCGGAGGTCGTCAAAGTCCTTCGGGGATTATCATTTTCAGAGATTTCAGCTCCGCGTCCGTTTCCATTATGAGGTCTTCGTGCAGGGGAATCATGGATTGTCCTCCGTCGCGGTCTTCTACGATTATGCATGGGTTGCCGGGGATCTCTTCGTAGTCCCGGATTATTCCGCGTGGATTGCCGTGTTCGTCAGTTACGGTCCATCCTATTATGTCGTCCAGCTCCCTGCTTTCAGAGGGATCGCCGGGGTTGTCGCCGTACAGGATTTTTCCGACAAGTTCTTCGGAATCCTCAAAGTTGTCCACATCGTGGAAACGGGCGACGGCCCTGCTTCCTTTCGGTTGGATTTCTCTGAAGAAAAAAGGGACCGGTTCTCCATCGAATTCGATGAACACCGGTTCCTTTAGATCCATATCTTCGGGAGCGGCGTAGTCAAGCTTTATCACAAGCCCTCCGTCCGCACCGTTGGATTTAAGTACTTGTCCGACCCTGTGCAGGTTGTCTGAACTTGAAGGAGGCATCTTAAGCTTCCGCGTTCTCTGCAGGAGCCTCTGCTCCTTCGGCTGAGTCTGCGTTCTGAGCGTCGGCCTCGGCAGCTTTTGCAGCTTCTTCGGCAGCTTTTCTTGCAGCTTCCTCAGCTTCTGCCTTCTTCTTGGCGATTGCTTCAGCCCTTTCGGTGTTCACCTTGGTCTCGGCATCCTTGGCGGCTCTTGCCTTGTCTGCTGCAGCTTTGGAAAGTCCCTGTTTCTTGGCCTCAATCTTGGCGTCTCTTTCTGCTTTCCAGTCCGCAAGCTTTCTGTCGGCCTGCTCCTGGGTGAGGGCTCCCTTGGCAACGCCTCCGTCGAGGTGTTTGTGGAGAAGCACTCCTTCGTAAGAGAGGATGCGGCGTGCGGTGAGTGTCGGCTCAGCTCCGACTTTGAGCCATGCGAGAGCCCTTTCTTCGTTGAGGACTATGGTCGCAGGGTTTGTGTTGGGGTTGTAGGTGCCGAGAAGCTCGATGTAACGACCGTCACGTTTTGCGTGAGAATCAGCCACAACAATGTGGAAGAATGCGAAATTCTTCTTACCGTGGCGTTGAAGACGAATTTTAACAGCCATTGTGAATCTGTTTTAAAGGTTTATGAATATTTGCTGCACCCTGCACGAGGATGCGTTGCAAATTTAGTCATTGTTTTTCTTTATGCAAAGCATCTTTCCGGGTTCGATAAAATAATCCGCTGAAAAAGTGAGAAATACTTTGAAGTTTCGGAAAAGCTGCTTATATTTGCCATCCCAAAGTAAAGGACACATGCGGATGTGGTGAAATGGTAGACACGTTACTTTGAGGGGGTAATGGGCGTTGGCCTGTGGGAGTTCGAGTCTCCCCATCCGCACATAAAGCCGCTTATAATCTCTTGATTATAAGCGGCTTTCTTATTGATGCGGTGTGCTGAAAGTATACTGTCAGTCACAGAACAAACACGTGTTTTCAAGTCAGCCTTTGATTATGTCCATAAATGAGCTGTTTCTTTACCTGAAAAGAAAAGCAAGTGTATCGGATGTCAAAGTTGTGTGCATGCGTGCCCCGTAGGGG
>CAYWPV010000014.1:0-26535 GCA_964460265.1 uncultured Muribaculaceae bacterium
ACTCCTGACCTCTTGCATGCCATGCAAGCGCTCTACCAGCTGAGCTAATACCCCATAAATAAACGCCGCCTGAACGGTGGTGAGGATTAGCAGACTTGAACTGCTGACCTCTTGCCTGTCAAGCAAGCGCTCTAAACCAACTGAGCTAAACCCTCATTATTTTGCGAATTTAGCTAAAAAAATCCAATCTGCAATAGCAAACAGAGGTTATTCGCCTAAAAAGAGCGTACAACCTCGTTTTTCTTCAGATTACATCTGCTTTGCAAGCCAGTTTTCCTTGCCGACAAGAGCAAGCAGATGAAGCTGCTCATCGTTCCAATAGAGGTCATTCTCCTCATCGGCAAGATACTCCTTCAGCAGATTGTAGGTCGTAGGATCTTCATGGACAAGCGAAATCATGTCATACAAGTAGGCAACGCCCTGTTTCTGGAGTTCGTTGTCGACTTTCAGGTATTCCACAGGATCTTTGACGACAACTGCGTCTTCTCTCTTCTCAATCTTCACTTCACCGTCAAGGTCATAGATTCGGTCTATGAATTTGCCTACCCACTCCATTTCTTCCTTGGCGTGGTCATCATATTTTTTGGCAAGCTCTTTCAATCCCTGATGTTCAAAGCATTTTGCCTGCACGAAATGAACATAAGCTCCATTGGTGAGCGCGGTCACAAACGACTGCAGAGTTTCAAGTGATTTAATAGCATCCATAGTATATAAAGTTTTGATTGTCAACTTCTGACATAGGAAGAATCAAACGATGTGCCAGATGCCGGAAGTGCATATGGAAACCATACATGATGCAGAAATGACACCTCTCCATGACAGATTGTCACCGACAACAGCCATAAGCTGCGATAAGACAGAACGCAAAGTTTTTTCCAATAATCGCTATCTTTAGGATTTGTAACGAACCGACTGACATGAAACGATATCCGGACATTTTTTTCGATTGGGACGACACCCTCTACGACACGCAGGGCAACAGTGTCATCGCCCTGCGCAAGCTGTACGACGAAAAGCATTGGGAGAGAATCATGCCCCCTTTTGAAGTATTCGACAAAGCATATGTGGATACCAATGTAGAGGTGTGGTCAAAATATACGGCGGGGGAAATGGACAGGGACACGCTCATCGTGGAGCGTTTCCGTAAACCTGTAACGGAAATGGTGGAAGAAAGAGGAGGCGACATCTCATGGATCACCCCTCATGCATGCCTGGAGATAAGCGACCGCTACGGTGACCTTATTTCCCGTGAAAGCAGGACGGTCGACGGAGCCCGGGAACTGGTGGAAAACCTCATCGAAAAAGGCTACAGGCTTCATATATGCAGCAACGGTTTCCACGAAGTCCAGTACCGTAAACTGCGGTCAAGCGGGCTTGAAAAGTATTTCAGCACTGTCGTTCTCAGCGAAGACGCAGGGATAAACAAGCCCCACAAGGAGTTTTTCGACTATGCCTTCAGCAAAACCGGAGCCTCCCCCGGCGGAACCGTCATGGTTGGAGACAACTATGCTACGGACATGGCGGGCGCGATGAACACAGGTCTCGATACGATTTTCTTCAACAAGTGGAGGATCTCTCTAACGGACGGAATGAAAAAGCCTTCTTTCACGGTATACAAGCTTATGGAAATAAATGACATCCTCGTTTAAGCCATGCCCTTGACTGAGAATACCAGAACACAGGCAGTCCTTCATACGGCAGTGTTCCTTGCCGGATGGACCGGAATCTTCGGACGGCTCATAAGCCTTGACGGCCTGCCGCTCGTTTGGTACAGGCTGATTGTCAGCGTCATAACGCTTGCCGCCGTCCTTGCTGCCGCGAAGAAGATCCATCCTGTAAAAGCCGCCGACGCTCTGAGAATCGCGGCCTGCGGAAGTGTAATAGCGGTGCACTGGGTGGCTTTCTACACCAGCATCCACCTGTCAAATGTCTCGATAGGGGTTGTCTGCATAGCCACGTCATGTTTTTTCACCGCTTTTTTCGATCCACTTATCAACAGGACTCGGTTTTCATGGGCCGAAGTACTCATCAGCTTCATGGCGATAGCGGGGGTGCTGCTTATGTTCAGTCTGGATGTCAGATACCGTCTCGGCATAGCTCTGGGGCTTTTTTCCGCCGCAATGTATTCCCTGTTTTCCATTTTCCACAAACGGACGGCAAAAAGGACCGGAGAGGACAGCGCCACGATGCTGTTTTACGAATTCGCAGGAGGAGCCGCTTTCCTGACGCTCTGCATTCCTCTGTATCTCAAAACTATGCAGGGAGCGTCCATTGTCCCTTCCCGAAGTGACCTGCTATGGATTTTTCTCCTGGGTTCTTTCTTCACCGTTGTCCCGTTTCTTTTCCAGCTTCATGCTCTCCGCACATTGTCCGCGTTCACGGTCAATCTTGCCTACAATCTTGAACCGGTGTACAGCATAGCCATCGCCGCCGTCGTTTTCGGGGAACTGAAAGAGGTCGGTCCTTCTTTCTGGGCCGGCATAGTGTTGATAGTCATTTCCGTTCTCATCCAATCCTTACGCAGCAGCCGCAGGGCCAAAGATGCCGGATCCCTCATGCAGTAAAACTCCATCGTGCCGTCATGGAATGCCTCCTTTTAAATCAGATGCTCTTGCAACGGGACCCTGCACAGGTTGCCGGGCTTATGCGTTTCTTCAAATGCGGCCCGGGGCAGTATGGCGAAGGGGACAAGTTTCTCGGCATCAAGGTGCCCGTTACAAGGGCTGTCGTAAAGGCCTGCCGTAGAGACAGCTCATTCGGCGATTTGGAACAATGCATATGCAGCGAATACCACGAAGTCCGGCTGGCCGCCTTGCTGACGTTGGTGGAAATATTCGGCCATGCAAAGAACGACCGTCTTCTTCAACAAAAATGCATTGATTTCTATCTGTCACATACGCAACATGTCAACAACTGGGATCTTGTAGACCTGAGCTGCTGTCAGCTCCTCGGCGTCTGGCTTCTGGACAAAGAGCGCAGCCTGCTCTACAGCCTCGCAAGCGAAGGACGTACCATATGGGAGCAACGCATAGGCATGGTCTCCACCATGGCTTTTGTCCGTACTGGACAACTCGATGACACCTACGCCATAGCCGACATCTTCCTTTCACGGGGAGATACTCTCCACGACCTTCTGCAAAAGGCCGCCGGATGGCTGCTGCGCGAGGCCGGCAAACGCGATGCCGGCCGCTTCGAATCCTGGCTTGAGCCCCGTGCCTCCTTGATGCCCCGTACGATGCTGCGCTATGCAATTGAGAAGTTCCCTGCTCCCATGCGTCAGCATTTCCTGAACGCCCGTAAAGCTTTCGTCTGCTGACAATATCGTCCCGTTTATATGCACAGATTCTTCAGAATACCGGTTCTGCCTCTGTTGTTTGTCATCACATTTTTCCAAGTCCAACAAACGTATGCTGGCCTTGATCTATGCGAAGGCCGGTGATGTCTTCAATGATCTGACAGCATACTTCGAGGAATGTGCGGACAGGTCCGCCCTTCTGTAACTGGAGGAGGATCTGCGGGTAAACATCATAATAGGAGGTGACCCTATACAAAAAAAGATGCTTGAGAACGAAAGAGCGGCCAAGGCTCTTTCAGACGCATTGTCCGATATTAATGAAAAGGGCGTTCATATCTCGATTTGTCCATAGGCGACAATCAGGCATCTTTGGAGAGGCCGGATGTAAAATATACTCCCAACGCAATGGACCTCGGTTTGAGCGTGTACTGGGCAACCTGCAATGTCGACGCGACCACTCCCGAAGGCTGGGGTGACTACTTCGCCTGGGGCGAGACCGAGACATATTATAAAGCCGGTCACGCATACGACAACCCTTGCACTTATTGGAAAGACGGCAAGAGCAGTGGGTATAGTTGGGATACCTATAGCTTTACTTCGGACAGTGGTTCAACTTTCACGAAATACAATGACACGGACGGTAAATATGTCCTTGAGGCTAAAGACGATGTTGCCTCCGCAAAATGGGGTGCGGCGTGGAGAATGCCCACGATGACTGAGCTTAGCGAGCTGTGCTATCGCTGCAGATGGGAATGGACCACTAAGAACGGAATGTCGGGCTATAATGTAGTCAGTTGGGAAGTGGGTTCCGATGCCGCCATCTTCCTTCCCGCTGCTGGGGTTCTCGATGGTGGGGATCTCAACGAGGCCTTTTACTACGGATACTATTTGTCTTCTTCGCTGCACGATACGCATAATGCGTGGTACCTCAACATCAATGAAAACAATGTCAGCGCGAGCGGTGCATATCCCCGCTTTGGTGGTTTCTCTGTTCGTCCCGTCGCAGAATAAAGTCTCGCGTGGGAGTTTCGCTCCCAGTGTTTGCAAAAAGAGGGCTTATTTCAGTTCTTTCTGAGTCTCCATGGGAAGGTCCGTCCTTGCTGGTAGATCTCGAATAATAACTTGAATTCACACATATAGGCTTGTGTCCTCCGCTACTTCTTGACCTCCTTGAAGATTTGGTGGACGCGAGAGTATGGCTGGCCGTCGTAGCCGAACTGTTTGGCTCGTGAGCAAGCAAATTCTATCAGCGGTAAGCTCAGCAGGTATAATTACGATCATATTAACATCATTAGGATAGGAGAAATGGCTCGAACTTGCAACGGCATTGTTTTCTATAGCAACAATGGTAGTAACATGGCTTAGCGACAATGGCAAGTTAGATTCGGATGTGTTGCGTGGAAGGAGTTTAGCGGCGGAGTGCCACGATACGCGAAACAAATATGAATCGCTACTTACAGATATAAAATCGTGTAGCATTAAGAATAACGAGGCAATAATGCAACGTCAAAATCTTGAAAATGCAGAAAGTGTATTGTTTAATAATATTTCCGTTCTGCAAGCAGACCGCGAAGACTCGCCCGACCTCACGCCCCATTGGCCTTCGCACACGGCTCACACACTTTTAAGCGGTCATCCGAAGGACAGAAGCCGGCAAACCGCCTTCAGACCTTCGGATGGAGTATAATAGACGAAAAAAAGTGAACACAACCAGAACTATAATGTTCAAATTGCATTCACTTGGACTAAATGCTTGATTTTCAAGACTTATTGCGGAGAGTGAGGGATTCGAACCCCCGAACCCTTGCGGGTCAACAGTTTTCAAGACTGCCGCCATCAACCACTCGGCCAACTCTCCCTCTACATGCGCAAAAAACCGCACGAGGAATACAAATATAGCTATTTTGACGATAGCTGCAAATTATAATCCGGATTTTCTTTTCACTTTCCACGGTCAGTTTTTCTTCTCACCTTCCGCCGAGAAAAACCTCCAGTGGAATATGATAAGATACAACGCTCCCACCGTGACGCAGCTGTCCGCGAAATTGAAAACCGGCTCGAAGAAAATGTCCCCTCCGACAAGCGGCATCCATCCCGGCCACCTGAAAAGCGGGAAATAGAACATGTCCACGACCTTTCCGAAAAGGAACGGGGCATAATGTCCGCCGAATTGTGCAACCGCGTACGGCGTGGACTCCGAAAAAATCAGTCCATAGAAAAGAGAATCCACTATGTTTCCGAACGCCCCGGCAGTGATAAGGGTCAGACCGACAAGCACTCCGGAGGGAACCGGGGACTTGCCGCCGTCACTCTCGGCGGCACGCTCGCCTCCGCGCCTCGCCAGACGGGTAATCCACCAGCAGAGCAGAGCACAGAGCACAATGCGGAAAAGCGAAAGTGCAAGCTTGCCCGCCGCTCCGCCGAACTTCATGCCGAAGGCCATCCCCTCATTCTCGATGAAAAGAATCTGGAACCAGTCCCCTATGACGCTGAAATGTTCTCCGAGCGTCATGTCGGTTTTAACCAGAAACTTGATGACCTGGTCTATGACGACAAGCAGAATGCCAAGAACAAGCAAACACTTACCTCTGCGCAATTTCATCAGGATCAGTTCTTTCCTTGTTTCTTGAGCATTTCTTTGGCTGCCACGGTCAAGGTGGCATGAGGAACAAGACGGAGTCTTTCCTTGGGGATGAGTTCTCCGGTCTCGCGGCAGATGCCGTAGGTCTTGTTCTCTATGCGCACAAGAGCGGCCTCAAGACTCTTGATGAACTTGTACTGACGTTCGGCAAGCTGGCTCGCCTCCTCTTTGGAAAGCTGCGCGGCACCGTCGTCTTCCACGGTTTTGAATGACGGAGTAGTGTCCTCTATATCATTCGAGCCGTTATGCATGACTATATGACGGAGATGCTTGTACTCAGCCCTTGCCTTTTCCAGTTTCTCGTTGATGATTCCACGGAATTCTTCCAACTCCTCGTCACTGTAACGTGTCTTTTTCTCTTCCATAGCAATAATTATTTACGCTTGATTCTCAACTTTATGGTACCTTCGTCCCACTCGACTTCGACGGCATCCTCAGGTGCCTTATCAGGAGATACGGAGTCAATCTCGGACAATGTCTGCGAAGTAATGTAGTCGTAGTAACGGTCCGCCGCATCAGAGATGTCGAAGAACACCTTGTCCGCGGCATATATCTCGACGACCACTCTGTCAGTCACCTCGAAACCGCTGTCCTTGCGGACGTTCTGAATCCTGTTGATGAGTTCCCGTGCGATTCCTTCGCGGCGGAGATCATCGGAAATCTCTATGTCAAGGGCCAAAGTGAGCGGTCCGTCGGAAGCTACAAGCCAGCCCGGCATGTCCTCTGAAGAAATCTCGAAATCGCCATGCTTCAGGGATACGTCGCCCGAAGGAAGATGCAGGACGTATTCTCTGCCTTCCGCATCGGCAGTCTGAATGGCATTTATCGTATCCTGTTCCATATTGGCGAAAAAGGCGGCGATTTCCTTCATCTGCTTGCCGTAAACCTTGCCGAGAGTCTTGAAGTTGGGTTTTATCTTCTTGGTTATTATGCCTGAAGTTCCGGAAATGAACTCCATATCCTTCACATTCACTTCCGACAGTATCAGACTCTTCACCTGTTCAAGCTGCCTGCGCACCGTCTCGGAAATCACGGGAATGACTATCTTGGAAAGGGGCTGGCGGACTTTTATGTTCACCTTGCGGCGCAAAGCCAGCACCATGGACGAAGCCTTCTGGGCGAGGGCCATCCTCTCTTCAAGATCCTTGTCAATGACAGCCTCATCAACCTCCGGCATAAGCGTGAAGTGGACGGACTCCGCACCGTCGGGCACAAGGTCCGAATAGAGACGGTCAGAATAGAAAGGCGCGATGGGGGCGCAAAGGACTGCTACCGTTCTGAGCACATCATACAAAGTCTGATAGGCGCTGAGCTTGTCCTCGTTCATGCTTCCTCCCCAGAATCTCTTCCTGCCCAGACGCACATACCAGTTGCTCAGATGGTCGCAGACGAAATCCTGGATAAGACGGCCCGCCGTGGTCACGTCATAAGCATCGTAGGCGGCACGGGTCTCCTTCACAAGAGTGTTGAGCAGAGATATGATCCACCTGTCAAGTTCCGGACGCGCGGCAAAAGGCACAGCTTTGGAAGACGGGTCGAAACCGTCGACATTGGCATAAAGGGCAAAGAAAGAATAGGTGTTGTAAAGAGTCCCGAAGAACTTCCTTCTGACCTCATCCACGCCAGCCTCGTCGAAACGCAGATTGTCCCATGGCTGGGCGTTGGTAAGCATGTACCAGCGGAGCGCGTCAGGACCGTATTTGTCCAGTTCCGAGAAAGGATCGACGGCATTGCCGAGCCTCTTGCTCATCTTGTTGCCCTCCTTGTCAAGCACGAGACCGTTGGAGATGACTCTCTTGAAGGCCGGAGTGCCGCTGATCATGGTGTGAATAGCATGGAGCGTGTAGAACCAGCCTCGTGTCTGGTCAACCCCCTCGGCGATGAAGTCCGCCGTTGCGCCGAACATGGGCGAATCGAAGTTGCGCAGACCTTCCTGGGCATAGGGCATGGCACCGGAATCGAACCACACGTCTATCAGGTCGCTTTCCCTGGTCATCTTCCTGCCGCTGTCCGAAACGAGGTATATCTTGTCCACATAGGGCCTGTGCAGGTCTATCCTGTCATAATTTTCAAGAGACATGTCCTTGGGGTCGAAACCTTTGTCTTTCAGAGGGTTCGAAGCCATGAACCCGGCCGCTACGGACTTCTCGATCTCATCGTAAAGCTCCGCAACCGAACCGATGCACTTCTCCTCCTTGGAATCCTCGGTGCGCCAGATGGGAAGAGGCGTGCCCCAATAGCGGCTTCTGGACAGGTTCCAGTCCTGGATGTTCTCAAGCCACTGTCCGAAACGGCCCGTACCCGTGGACTCGGGCATCCATTTTATGCCTTTGTTCAGGGCGACCATCTGCTCTTTGACCGCCGTGGTCCTGATGAACCATGCGTCCAGAGGATAGTAAAGCACCGGCTTGTCCGTACGCCAGCTGTGGGGGTAGCTGTGGACATGTTTCTGGATTTTGAACGCCCGGCCGTCCATCTTCATCATCATGCAGAGGTCGACGTCCAAGGTGGGCGCGTCCGCGGGAAGCGAATCGTCGAAGGCGTTCTTGACGTATCTGCCTGAATACTCTTTGTATCCGTCGGCCACATGAGTCTTCACGTAATCGGAATCCATGTCCTCGATTCTGTAGAACCTTCCCTGTCTGTCCACAAGAGGCTGCCTGACACCGGACGCATCGACAATCTGCATGGGAGGAATGCCGGCATCGGAAGCCACCTTCTTGTCGTCCGCACCGAAAGTGGGAGCGATATGCACTATGCCCGTACCTTCCTCGGTGCTTACGTAATCTCCCGGGATCACTCTGAACGCATCACCTTCAAGAGGCTTGAACCACGGGATGAGCTGAATGTACCTTATGCCCACCAGTTCGGAGCCTTTGAAGCTGCCGTCCAGCACTTTGTAAGGCACAAGCTTGTCACCTTTGCGGTAGCTTTCAAGCGGAAGGCCCGCAGCCTTCGGATTGAAGAGCGAACCCACGAGATCCTTCGCGAGCACATAGACCGCCTCCTCCCCTGTATAGGGGTTGAACGACATGACACGCACATATTCTATCTTGGGACCGACACAGAGGGCCGTGTTCGAAGTCAACGTCCATGGAGTCGTCGTCCAGGCCAGGAAATACACCGGGACTGACACACAGTCATAGAGTTTCTGGGAATTGGCATCCTTGATGACCTCGAACTGGCAGGTCACGGTCGTGTCGGTGACGTCCTTGTAGCATCCGGGCTGGTTGAGCTCGTGCGAACTCAGCCCCGTCCCGTCGGAAGGAGAATACGGCTGTATGGAGAAGCCCTTGTAGAGAAGCCCCTTGTCGTAAATTTTACGCAGAAGATACCACAAAGTCTCGATATACCTGTTGTCATAGGTGATGTAAGGGTCTTTCATGTCCACCCAGTAACCTATCCTCTCGGTCATGTTCTCCCATTCACCGGTATATTTCATTACCTCCTTGCGGCAGGTATCGTTGTATTCTTCTATCGATATCTTCTTGCCTATGTCATACTTGTGTATGCCGAGCTTCTTTTCGACGCCTATCTCCACCGGAAGTCCATGGGTGTCCCAACCTGCACGGCGGGGCACCTTGAAGCCGGTCTGCGTCTTGTAGCGGCAGATGGAGTCCTTGATGGAACGGGCCATGACATGATGTATGCCCGGCTTTCCGTTGGCAGAAGGAGGGCCCTCGAAGAAGATGAACTCGGGAGCCCCTTCCCTGATTTCGAGAGACTTCTCGAATGCGTGTATCTTTTTCCATTTTTCCAGAACTTCAGACCCGACCTCAACCAGGTCCAGACCTTTATACTCTCTGAACTTCATATCCCGTATAATTTCCCGTTTCGTAAAATTTACCTATTTTTGCATGTCAGCCGCAGAACCGACAAGAATTTGCAAATATACAAATAACTTGCTTAACTTTCTCAACCTCAAAAGCTGAACTTGAAAAACAGCCCGGGAGATCCTCAACCATTCAGGAAATCCACCCTACAAGCGTACCATGAACGTATTTGACATTGCCATATTGATCTGCATCGTTCCGTTCCTGATAAACGGGCTGAGAAAAGGATTCGTGTCCCAGGTCGCCGCAATCATTTCACTCATAGCGGGAGTATGGCTCTCCTTCCGTTTCACGGGAGCACTGTGCGGATGGGCGGGCAAATACATGGACGTTTCCGGCAGACTTCTCTATGTCAGCGTGTTCACTCTCATAATGATAGTCGTGATAATGGTATTCTTCCTGATCGGCCGGCTTCTCAGAAAGGTCCTGAGGATAGCCATGCTCGGCTGGCTGGACAGGCTGCTGGGCTTTGTGTTCGCCCTGTTCACGGCGCTTCTGGTGATCAGCATCCCGCTTGTTCTCTTCAACACGCTGAACGGATCCTATCACTTCGTCGATGAGAGCACGTTTTCCACATCCAAACTTTATGCGCCGCTCAAAGATTTCGCCTACAACATATTCCCTTACTTCAACCAGCTTTCGGGAAAATAAAACAATCCTGCCATGTCCAAGATAATACTCATCGAAACATCCACTTCCCTATGTTCAGCCGCGATTTCCGAGGACGGTACCATCACGGCCTACAAGGAATGCGGAGGCAGGCAGCATGCATCCATGCTCGCCCCTATGATTAAAGACATTCTGGATGAGCGAGGCCTTTCCGTAAAAGATTGCGACGCCGTGGCCGTAAGCGAAGGGCCCGGCTCATACACTGGCCTCAGAGTGGGGGCATCCACCGCCAAGGGCCTGTGCTTCGGCGCCGGCATTCCGCTCATGGCGGTCGGTTCACCTGACGCTCTGGCATGGAAAGCGATAGAGAAAAAGCTTGCCCCCGAAGGGTGCAGGTACATAGTCCCTATGATAGACGCCCGAAGAATGGAGGTCTACACGGCCGTATTTGACATGGAAGGCAGGCAGATCGGAAATACCGAGGCCAAGGTGATAGACAATGACAGCTTCGCGGAATTCCGTGCGGAAGGACCCGTACTTTTCATAGGAGACGGGGCCATGAAATGCGCGGAAGTCATGGGAGGAGAAGGCAATCTGTTCGTAGACAGCTTTCCCGATGCGGCAGGAATGAGAATCCCGGCAGAGAAGATGCTGGAGGAAAAGAAGTTCGTGGACACGGCCTATTTCGAACCTTTCTATCTCAAGGATTTCGTGGCCACGGTCAGCAGGAAGAATTCATTTCTGAACACAAAATAACCCCCGGAAGTTCATTTCTTCAGGGGGTTTTCTACCGTCTCCGCCGGAACGTGGACTACAGCACCGAGTTGAGGTACTTCCGGAGCGTAGGGCCGTCCGACACGGCGGCGTCAGTCACAAGGTCACCGTCTTTAATTATGTAGATGAACGGCACCTGAGGGACATTGTACAGGCTCAGGACAGTGCTTGCAGTCCCAAGTCCGTCGCATACGTTGGTCCAGTCAAGCCCCTGGCTCTTGACCACACCGGCCCATGAAGCCTTGTCAGTGTCAAGAGACACGGCATAGACATCGAGCCCGCGGTCATGGAAATCGTCATATATGGGCTTCAGCGTCTCGAGATTGAGCATCTTCTGACCGGCGGAATCCGATGTCCAGAAATACAGCAGCACAACCTTGCCTTCGAGCGAAGAAAGTTTGACTTTGCGGCCGTTGACATCGGGCATTTCAATGTCCGGAAAACCGACCTGTGCGGCACTTGACAGCTTGGTATTCAGTCCGAGAATCTTTTCCCTTCTCTGAGCCTCCTCGTCCAGAGCCTTCACATATTTCGACTCCGGATAGACCTTCTTGAGAGAATCCGCCGCATTGCGGAAATGGAGAGCGTCCGTAGGCTGGTTGAACACATACATGTTTTCGGCCACTTTCTGGTAAAGCACGGGAATGACCGTCAGTGAATAAGGATTCGACATCACATACTTCACCCTGTCCCTATAATAGCTTATGTACTGCTTCATCAGATCCCTTCTCACGTCGGCCGCTTCGGGCGAATCCGGAGAAAGATCCTCAAGCTTGGCCGTGGAGGAAGCGAAAGAGTTGGCGAAAGCCGCCTCAGATCTCTCCACCGACATCAGCTTTTCGGTTTCCTCGGAACCGGTGACGGAATAATTGCCCAAAGTGTCGGCATTGACCCTCACCTTGTCGCCGCGCTGAAGAAGAAGCGATGCGATTCGGGTATTTCCATGGAAAAGGTACACAAACTCGGGCTGCCCCTTGACCACGTCCAAGGAGTAGCGGAACGCTCCGGAGGCATCGGTCCTTACGGTGTCCAGAACCTTGTACCTGTTCACGTCCAGAAGTCTGACTTCTATGCTGTCCTGCGGAGCATCGGCGATGACCCCGTTTATCTTGACGGATTTTCCGCAGGATGCGAGCGCCAACGCACACAATACCGCTGCGGGAATAGATTTAAAGTTTTTCATACTCGGCCAGAATTGAATCAGCTATTTCCTTCATCTTTTCCGCAGGCAGGGAGAGATGCTCTTTCTTGAAATCGAAATCGGATTCGGTATTGAGCGGCATCAGGTGGATATGGACATGAGGCACCTCCATTCCCAGTACCGCGACGCAAACCCTCTTGCAGGGCACTGCCGCCTTCAGAGCCTTTGCGACTTTACGGGCGAAAGCCCAAAGTCCGGCGTAAGTTTCCCCGTCCAGATTGAAAATGTAGTCATCTTCCACGTTTTTCGGGATTACGAGCGTATGCCCGGGAGCAACCGGGCTTATGTCCAGAAAGGCATAGTAATTCTCATCCTCCGCAACTTTGTACGAAGGAATCTCGCCTTTGGCGATCTTGGTAAAGAGTGTCGGCATTATAGGGAAATGTCTAAAATTTCAAATTTGATGACGCCAGATGGAACCTTGGCAGCGACCACTTCGCCTTTGGAATGGCCTATGAGGGCCTTGGCGATGGGGGTGGTGGAGGCAAGCTTGCCATGGGAAAAGTCAGCCTCCGATTCTCCAACAATCGTGAACTCCATCTCCTGCTTTGTGGCGACGTTGCGGATCTTCACCTTGTTGAGCAGCTGCACTTTTTCGGTGCCGACCTGCGACTCGTCAATCACTTTCGCATTGGCAATGAGATTCTTCAAATTGGCGATTTTCAGTTCGAGCAAAGCCTGCGCGTCCCTTGCGGCATCATATTCCGCATTCTCGGAAAGGTCGCCCTTTTCTCTCGCCTCGGCGATAGCCGCCGAAATAACCGGACGCTGCGCCAAAGAATCAGCCAAATCCTTCTTGAGCTTGTCAAGCCCTTCCTGAGTCATATAGTGTAATTCTGCCATCTCAATAATTTTTTTCAATACGGACAACTAAAAAGGAGTCCTGCCCAAAGGCAGAACCCTGTTATTACAAAGATAATGAAATTTGAATCTTTTCCGAAATTATCGGTTTATTTTTTTCGGGTCTCAAACATCGCCAAGGCCTCGTCCCTGTCTCTGCGCAGCTGTTGCGCAAGGGCGGAAACATCGTGAAACCGCACCTCGTCCCTGATTTTGTCTACAAAGCTGACCCGGATATCAAGTCCGTATATGTCTTCATCGAAACCGAAAATATTCGTTTCAACGTTTATGTCGCTTCCCGGATTTACCGTAGGACGGTTCCCGACATTGCACATGCCGCCGAATTTTCTTCCCACAGTCTCCACCTCGACAAGATATACGCCGCTTCCCGGCAAAATCTTCAAAGGTTCGTAGAGTTTCATGTTGGCGGTCGGAAAACCGAGCTTCCTTCCGAGACGGTTTCCTTCCACGACGACACCGTAAAGGCTGTAATCATATCCGAGCATAGCCGCGGCATCTTTCACGTCTCCGGCGGAAATGAGCCTGCGGATGGCCGTCGAACTTATGGTCGGGCCGCCCGCGGAGTCAATCCGGTCGGTCCTCACCACATCAAGCCCGACCTTTCCGGCTATCTTCTCTATCTCGTCCGGCCCTCCGGAATCCCTGCCCATCCGGTTGTCATAGCCGAGGAGAATGGAAGTACCTCCAAGCCTGCCCTTTATCACATCCCGCAGATACTCCTCAGTGGACAGACGGCTGAACTCCCTGGTAAACCTTATGACCTCCACCCTGTCGACACCGAGAGCGTACAGCATGGATTTCTTCTCATCTAAGGAAGTCAGCAGACGCAGATTCCGCGCATCATCCTGCAGGACATTCCTCGGATGCGGCCAGAAAGTGACCACCATGCTTTCCTCTCCCCTTTCATGAGCGGTCCTGACGAGGGTCTCTATCACAAAACGGTGCCCGAGATGGACACCGTCGAAAAAACCGGTCGCTATAACCATCTTACAAGTCCGAAATCCTGCCTGTGCGGCAATTTTGGATTCTGAGCGAAGATTCTCGTCGCCACCTGATACATGCCGGTGTTCTCCGGTACGATTTCAGTGGAATATTTGGCGATACCGTCTTCAAAAGACTCGAGCCTGAACTCCGTCTTGGAAGCTATGTGCAGGTTGCCGCGCTTGTCCGTGGTGCAGAACAGCATCTCCACCCCGATGTCCTCCGGCATGAGATCCGCTATGTTAAGCACGACCTCGCTCTTTAGAGGGTCGGACGGGGAAAGATTGTACGAAGCGTCCGGCTGGGTATAGGACACTACGCTGATATTGTTCCACGCACGCAGAAGATGAGCCTTCCATAGAGCGATTTCGCGGGCCTCTTTGTAGCCGTCGGCGACAAGCTTCTTCAGACGTGAATACTGAGGCTCATAGTATTGGCGCAGATAATCGCTCAGCATCCTGTTGGTGGTGAAGTTGCACGCCACCTTGGCTATGGTGTTCTTGACATAGCTTATCCAGCCGTACGAAATGCCGCTGAGCTTGTCCGCCGAATAATAGATGGGAGCTATCTCATTTTCTATTATGGAGTAGATGGTGGCGGCGTCAAGTTCGTTCTGATGGCCCTGGTCATCGAAGGTACGTTCCTGGGGAAGAGCCCATCCGGCACCTTCCTTGTAACCTTCCACCCACCAGCCGTCAAGCACGGAGAAATGCATGACTCCGTTCATCGCGGCCTTCTCTCCGGAAGTTCCGGATGCCTCCTGAGGACGGGTAGGATTGTTGAGCCATACGTCAACGCCCTGGACAAGTCTCTTGGCGAGAGAGATGTCATATCCGGGAACGAACACGATCTTCCCGAGGAAACGCGGCTGCTTTGAAATCTCCACGATCTGTTTTATGAGGTCCTGTCCGGCCTTGTCGGCAGGATGAGCCTTTCCGGCGAAAATGAACTGCACCGGCATCACAGGATTGTTGACAATCTTGTCAAGCCTGTCCAGATCGCTGAACAGCAGGGTCGCTCTCTTGTATGTGGCGAAACGTCTCGCAAATCCTATGGTAAGAACGTCATCGCGCAGAGTTTCCTTTATCTTGACCACCTGTTTGGGGGAATAGTGGCCCGCAATGGACGTGTCGGAGAGTTTTTCATTCACCGCCTTTATGAGAACTTTCTTCAGTTCCTTCCTGACCTCCCACACCTCCGCATCGGGAACATCATATATGCCTTCGAAGCATTTCCTGTCGTAGTGATGGGTCTTGAATTCAGGTCCGAAAACCTTGGAATGGACAGCTTTCCACTCTTTGGCGCACCAGGTGGGATAATGAACCCCGTTGGTGACATAGCTTATGAACAGCTCTTCCGGCAGATAGCCTTTGTACATGTCGGCGAAAATCTCCTGGCTCACCTTGCCGTGAAGTTTGGAAACTCCGTTCACGTTCTGTGACAGATTGGCGGCAAGCTTGCTCATGGAAAACTTCTCGTTCACGTCATATCCGTTCAGCTTGCCGAGCCCCATGAGGGTTTCCCAGCTTACTCCGAGTTCATCTGGCACATGGCCGATGTACTGCCTGAGCATGTTCTCGTCGAAAGCGTCATGTCCTGCAGGTACCGGAGTATGCGTAGTGAAAAGAGAAGATGCCCTGACGACTTCAAGCGCCTCGGCAAAATCCAGATGCTCCCCGCTGATGTACTCGCGAAGCCTCTCCATGCCCACGAAAGCGGCATGGCCTTCGTTGTAATGGTAAATCTGCGGGGTCAGTCCGAGAGCCCTCAACGCACGCACTCCTCCTACTCCGAGCAGCAGTTCCTGTTTGAGCCTGTTCTCCCAGTCTCCTCCGTAGAGATAATAGGTTATCTGCCTGTCGTCCGCCCTGTTGGCTTCGAAATCGGTGTCCAGCAAGTAAAGATCCGTCCTGCCCACCGCCACTTTCCATATGCGTGCGGTGACGGTCCTCCCGGGGAAGGCTACCGTGGAAGTGAGCCAGTTGCCGTCCTTGTCACGGGCCGGCTCCACAGGAATCTTCAGGAAATCCTGCGCATCATATTTGGCCTCCTGTTCACCCTGCGCCGTAAGCACCTGATCAAAATAACCGTACCTGTACAGGAAACCCACCGCGCAAAGATTCACGTTCATGTCGCTGGTTTCCTTAAGATAGTCTCCGGCAAGAATACCGAGGCCTCCGGAATATATCTTGAGCGATGAATCCAGACCATATTCCATGCAGAAATAGGCTATGGAAGGGTCTTTCCTTTCACTCTTGAGCGACATGTACTTTTCAAAATCGGCCATGACAAGCTGAAGCTGCTCCAGGAATTCATCGTCCTCGGCGAGCTGTTTGAAGCGTTTAAGGCTGACCATATCCAGCAGCGCCAACGGATTGTGGCCCGTGCTGTGCCAGATATCGGGGTCTATGCTTTTGAAAAGTGCTTTGGCATTTTCGTTCCAACACCACCAGAGGTTCTTGGAGAGGACCTCCAGGCCGGAAAGTTTTTCGGGGAGATGTCGCGTCACCATGACGCTTTTCCAGTTGGGGGTGTTGATTTCAATTCTGTTCTGATCCATTTGTTTTTTCTCTATATATTTCGGGAAGGCTCCCTTGCGTCCCACGACTTTGGAGAGAGCCAGTGAATATGCTTCGTTGTAGTATTTTATCTGATTGTCCCACAAGGCTATGGTTGAAACGGCCTTGGCGTTTTCCATATATTTGACCATATCCGACCTGCCGAGGGAAGCGATTTCGAGAATCCTTTTTTCCACATTCCCGATAACCTCGTCATAGTTGGAGTCGTTTCTCTTCACGACCGTGATGCCGGGATGCGCGCCGTCCTTGCAGCGCTCGTCCACCCATTGCCCGAAACCGGCAAGGCTTGTGGTGAGGGCAGGTATGCGGAATGCCAATGCTTCCAGAGGCGTGTATCCCCAAGGCTCATAGTATGAGGGGAACAGGGCAAGGTCGAAACCGATTAGAAGGTCGTAATACGTCTTGTCGAACACCCCGTCGCTTCCGTTCAGATAGGAAGGAACGAAATACAGTTTTATGCGGTCGTCCGCAGCGTTGACAAGCCCGAGCTCCGCAAACCTGCGGGTAATCATGTCATTGTCGGGATACATCAGTTCGTGGGTCGTCTGGGTGAAGCAGCTGACGTTTACGTCTCCGCCCAGCTTGGCCGCCAGAGTCTTGTCAGGCCCCCTGTGGGCAGCCGGAATCATGATGAATGCATGTATCTCGCGGCCTGAGTACCCGCTTTTCTTCAGAGAACCGAGAGAGTCTATGAAAACGTCGATTCCCTTGTTACGGTATTCATATCTGCCGCCTATCCCGACGAACAGCGCATCGTCCGCCGCCTTCTTTCCGCTCATGGCAGAAGCCACTTCGGACAGAAGCGTCCTGGCCTCTGAACGTTTGGCCTCGTATTCCCTGTCGTTCTCAGGCGTGAAGCTGTCTTCGAATCCGTTGGGTGTGACGACATCGGGTCTCTTTTCAAGCAGCTGCGCGCACTCCTCGGCGGTTATGTTGCTCACCGTGGTGAAGACATCGGCGTTTTCCGCAGACTTCTTCTCCAGCGAGTGCATCGCCCTCACATTGAAGCGTGCGGCGACATCATCACCTTTATAAGAGGACAATTCATCGTAAAGGGGAAGATTGTTTCCGGCTATGCAACGGCCCGTGACCGTGGCATGAGTAGTGAAAGCCGTGGCTATCGGAAGCCCCGTTTTCTTGAGATACAGCAGCCCGGCACCCGACTGCCATTCGTGGAACTGAGCGACGACTTTGTCGGAAGGGAGAAGCACAGCGTTGTAGAAACACTCTATAGCCTTGCCCGCCGCATAGCCGAAGAGGAAATTCTCTTTGTAATCCCAGTTTCCGGACAGGGAATCCACTCCGAAATCCTTCCAGCATTCGCCCAGTATGTCGTTGACCTTGGGGAGATAATCCTTGTAGTCGACAAGCACGGCTATCGGCTTTCCGGGGATGTTCCATCTGCCTATGCGCAGTCTGATTCCATTTTTTTCAGCTTCCCTGCGGAAACCTTCATAAAGATTGGGCTCCTCCAGGAAATCCGGATTGTTGCCCGGATTCATCCACACTTCAGGGCCTATGAGAATGTGATGCCTCTTAAACTGAGCCTTCACATTCAAGGCCTTCGTAGCCACGACGGTATATATGCCGCCTCTTTTATTGCAAACTTCCCAGCTCACCTCGAAGAGGTAATCTGGGATAAGCATGTTCTTGTTGTCTAACGCCATACGATATTATTTCTTGCTTGTCCGCGAAGCTTTCACCCTGGTCCGGGCTTTCACGCCCTCCGACTGTTTTTTCACGCCTTCCCGCTGGTTTTTCACGGAAGGCCGAACGGGAACCTTAAGCTTGTCCGACTTCTTTTTTGCCGGAACCGCAATCCCCGATTCGGGCGAAGCCGCAAATTTAGCGTCAAGCTGCGACATTTCCTCGTTTACACGGATGATAAAATCGCTCAAGACGTTCATATAGTTGATATACGCTTCGTAAGGAGTGTCATAGGGGTTGAAGTATTTGTGCACTTCACCGTCCGAAAAGAATTTGGTGCACATGTAGTAGAAATGGTCGCTCTCCTGCAGATGGCCATAATCGTTCCAGATGTCATCCTTGTTTATGAGGGACACCTTTTCATACTGCGCATACAGCTTGTTGAAGGCATCCTGCTGAAGCTCGTTTCCCAGCCATGCGGTAACGTCCCTTTCCTCATCGGCCCACGAGATGGTCTCAGGTATGTCCATGTCGGACACCGCCTTGCAGGATTTGGAGACTTCGGCCGGCGTGGCGAACTGGAAAGTACCGTCCTTTTCAACGGCCACGGGCAGGTATTCCATGAAATCGAAGATACCGGAAGAAGCCGGCGTGTGCTCTCCGAAAGTCTCATAGTCCATGAAGAGATTGACGACATCTCCGCCGTCCTTCACGGACTGTTTCATCCAGTCCACATAGGAGTCGGCTGTCAGATGGCTGCCCGTGAAGCGGAAAGCTATGTCATCGCTAAGGCCGTAGTTTCTGAGCAGCACCTTCAGACGCGGCGCATTCTCCGAGGAATACACATAGTTGGGACTCCTCCACCCGAGAATGTGCCTGGCCCCTTCGGTAAGGATGGTCCTGTAACCCATGTCATAGACCTTCCTGCCTATCGCATTGGAGTAGATGAGCTCCGTGTTCCTGAAGGACACCGGAGTGACGCCGAAATAATGCCCGATGGCCTTTTTGTGCTTGAGCACCTGATTCTCGAATTCATCGGGATTGGCCAATGATGCAAGCGAATGGTAATAGGTCTCCGACAGGAACTCCACACAGCCCGTTCCGGCAAGAGCCTTGAAACTCTCCAGCACTTCGGGAGCATATCTGTCAAACTGTTCCAGAGCCGATCCCGAAATGGAAAACGCGACCTTGAAACGGCCGTCATGTTCCTTTATGGTCCTAAGGAGCAGGTCGTTCATGGGCAGGTAGCATTTCCGGGCGACTCTTTTCAATATCGTCCTGTTGGCAAAGTCATCGTAGTAATGAGAATCCTTGCCCATATCAAAAAATCTGTACAGCCTCAGTCTTGTGGGCTGATGGACCTGGAAATAAAGACACACTGATTTCTTGGCCATAATGTTTATCTGTTTATTACTGATTCATAGACATCTTTAATCTTCAAGGCGGCGTTGTTCCACTTAAGGGCGTTCACTTCGTCATAGCCGTTACGGGCGGCGAAATCCGCCAGCACCGGGTAGTTGAGGATTGCATAGATTTCGTCCGCCATGGCATCCACATCCCAGAAATCAACCTTGAACGCATATTTCAGCACTTCGGCTGCACCGGACTGTCTGGAGATGACGGACGGCACGCCGGAACGCATGGCCTCCAACGGAGAAATTCCGAAAGGTTCCGACACCGACGGCATCACGTAGACATCCGAAAGGGCGAACATCTTCTGCACGTCCGGACCTTTCAGGAAACCCGTAAAATGGAAATGGTCCGAAATCCCCAGCCGGGCGACCTGCCTTATGGCACGGTTCATAAGGTCACCGCTTCCGGCCATGACAAAACGCACGTTCTTCGTACGCTTCAGCACCTTGGCGGCAGCTTCTATGAAATAGCCGGGGCCTTTCTGGAATGTGATTCTGCCGAGGAAGGTGACGACTTTCTCTTTCACTCCCCTCTCCGCGGACACATCGCTCCTTCCGCTGAAATCCACAGCATTGTGGACGGTCACCACCTTGGCAGGATCGATACCGTACTTGGTTATGACGATGTTTCTGGTGAGATCGCTCACGGCGATGACCTTGTCGGCGGCCTCCATGCCTCTCTTTTCGATTGCATAGACCCTGGTGTCTATATTGTCTTCGCTCCCCCTGTCGAACGACGTGGCATGGACATGGACAATCAGCGGCTTGCCGCTCACTTCCTTGGCGGCGATTCCGGCAGGATATGTAAGCCAGTCATGGGCATGAATCACGTCGAACTCACCCTTATGGTCAAATGCTATGGATCCGCCCACAAGAGCGTAACGGGCCACTTCCTCCATAAGGTTGGAACCGTATTTGCCTGAAAACTTGTATTTATGGCCGTACTGGATGCGGAAGCCTTTCACCTGACGCGCCCTTTCCTCTTCCACCTGCTCATGGAACTCCGAGGGATCCATATAAGGGACCATGTTCGTCCCTATGTGGAGAAACTGCACCTTTTCAAGGAAATTGTCCACTGATGCGTCATCCGGATAAGCTACGGGCACATCGCTGGCATTGATTATGTCAGCGACCGATCCGTCCTCATCGCCCGATGCGGACGGCATCACGAACAACGTCTCCACCCCGTTGTGGGCGAGACCTTTCACTATGCCGTAGCAGGCCGTTCCAAGCCCCCCGGCGATATGCGGGGGGAATTCCCAACCGAACATCAGAACTTTCATAGATCAGTCCTCCCAATATTTTTCCATTTCATAACCTATGCCAAGCAACGCGGCTGTGCTCAAAGCCGAAGAGATGGCCCCGTGAGGCTCATGAGGCGGATCTCCGTCGTAAAGCTCGGAGAACGCTCCCACGCCGTGCTTGTTCATGTCATCGTAGAAGCCTTCGACAAGCCACTGGGCCCTCTTCATGAAGGATATGCCTTTAAGCCTGAATTCAGTGCTGATGTAGAAGTACAGCAGGAACGGCCACGCACAACCCTGATGGTAGGCGAGATCCCTGTCCCTCTGCGACCCTTCATAAACGCCTTTGTAGTCGGGATCGCGCGGCGACAGGGTACGGATGCCGCGGGAAGTGAGAAGTTCGTCCCGCACGACATGGAGCACGTTCCAGACCACCTCGTCATCCACCGCCCTGTATGGCAGCCATACAGCGTAAAGCTGGTTGGGACGGACCTCGGTGTTCTGCCCGGCATTGTCCACATAATCGGCAAGGCAGGATTTCTCCGCGCACCAGAACACAGGCTGGTAGCTGGCCTTGCATGCATCCCGCACGGGAGACCACTTCGCGATGAAGTCCCCGCCCGCGGAAGGATTGTACTTTCCCTCCATATCGATGGCAAAGCACAGGGAGTTGTACCAAAGGGCATTGGTCTCCACCTGATAGCCCGCACGTTCCGTAACCGGATGGCCGTCCGCATAAGCATTCATCCATGAGAGAGCGACGGAATCGTATTGAGCCCATATAAGTCCGTTAGGCTGCACCTCGGCCTCGGCCCGCACGCCCGGAGAATAGCTCTCTATCACACCCTTCAGCACCGGTCCGTATTTTTTCCACACCTTGGCGGGGGATGCGCCGAATTCAATGTAGGCCTGAAGGACATCGGCAAGACGCAGCGGAGCTTCGATCTGAGTCGTACGGCGGTAGAGACGTTCCTCCTCATCGGCGATAAGGTTGTCCAGGATTTCTTCAAACCCGGCCTTGTCGCCCGAGGCGTAGAGGGTGAGTCCGGGCAAAGCATAGAGCGTTTCCCTCAACAACCCCGTATAAAGCCATGAAAATCCGGCGGTTATCTGTTTCTTTCCGCCTCTGTCCCTTATAAGCAGATCCGCACAATGGACCAGCTCGTCATGGTAGTCCTCGATTATGCCGCTCTTTCTGACATTGCGGCCGAACGTCCTCTTCAGCCCTTCGGGGGCGATTTCGTTGACCGATGCGGAGAACACCGCAGTACCGCCCTTCTTCATCACGAAACGGAAACGGCCGGGCACGAACAGGTCTTCCTTGCAGTCGAATCCTCTCCTGTACTCGTCCGAATAGGTGATGCCTTTGTACCAGTGGGGGTCGCTTTCATAAACGGCCCCGGCCTCGCTCAGCTGAAGGTTCAGATCAGGGAAACCGGGATACATCCTGTACGCCACGCCTCCGTTGACCGTACGACAGGAGGTGTCGGCCTCCGGGTTTTCATGGGTAAGGCCATGTATGCTCCTGAACGCCAGATATGGCTTCAGCATCACAGTCACGTCCGACGGAGCTTCAGCGAGTTCGTAACGTATCAGAATCTGGTCGTTGTTCGGGACGAGGAGCAGAGTTTTCTTGAAAACCACATTGCCCACCTTATAGGTGATTTCGGGCACAGGATCGGCCTGGAAGTCCACTATGTACTTATGACCCCTCGGGTCATAGACGGTATCGTAACAATGGATACCCAGGTTGAACTGCTTCCCGTCTATCACAAGCGACTCGTCCAGCGCGGAAAGGAGCATGTACATCCCGCAGCCGAAATTGTCCACGGGCACGGCCAGCAGTCCGTGGTAGCGCCGCGTATTGCAGGAAACGATGGAAGTGTTGCAATAGGCGCCTGTCTTGTTCGCACAGATGATTTCTCTCTTGAGCGAATATGAAAGATTCACAAGTTCAGCCTTGTTGAATTTCAAAAAAGCCATAAGAATCCGTATGTTATCAAATTTTTTCCAAAACCAGGGCACAGCGGCTCGGCAGATAAAGAGCGAGTTCGTCCGTAAATGGAGCATCGCCGCCGGAGCATCTGCGTCTCACGGTCAGATGACGTTCTCCGCTCTGCAGCCTTGAGAAGCCGTCAAACCTCGCCTCATCGGTATCGAACGACAGTGCATACTCTCCGGCAGGTGCCGGGAACGTGTACCCCGGGAACGATCCCGTAGGGTTGAAGTTGAATGCAAAGATAGAGTTTTTTCTCTTGAATATCAATATCTTCTTCTCTTCGTCAGCGACAAGGAGAGCCGGGGCCTCATCCAGCACATTCCTTTCCCTGAAGTAGCGGATCATCCGGGCGTCAAACGCCTTGAGGTAGCTGTACCGTAGATAATCGGGCTCGGAAAGAGACCACTGCCTGCGCGCATACTTGTAGGACCAGCCGTTTCCCTCCCTGGGAAAATCTATCCATTCGGGATGTCCGAACTCATTGCCCATGAAGTTGAGGTATCCTCCTCCGGAAGTGGCGAGAGTCACCAGCCTTATCATCTTGTGCAGGGCTATGCCTCTGTCCACAACCGCCGAGACCGAATCCTTGTTCATGGAAGTGTACATTTCCTTGTCCATGAGGCGGAAAATAATGGTCTTGTCACCGACAAGAGCCTGGTCATGGCTCTCCGCATAGCTGATTGTCTTCTCATCGGCCCGCTTGTTGGTCAGTTCATACCACATCTCTCCCATGCTCCAGTCCTCGTCCTTCTTCTCCTTTATCCACTTTATCCAGTGGTCGGCGATGCCCATGGCCATCCTGAAATCGAATCCTATGCCTCCTCTCCGGAACGGAGCTGCGAGGCCCGCCATGCCGCTCACGTCTTCCGCAATCGTGACGGCATCCGGATTAATCTCATGCACAAGAAGATTGGCAAGAGCGAGATAGACCACGGCGTTCTCATCCACTCCGGCATCGAAATAGTCCGCATAGCCTTTGAAATCTCTGCCCAGACCGTGGTCCCAATACAACATGCTGGTCACGCCGTCGAAACGGAAACCGTCCAGATGATATTCATCCATCCAGAACTTGCAGTTGCTCAGCAGGAAATACAAGGTTTCATCCTTGCCGTAATCGAAACAGCGCGACCCCCACGCCGGATGCCTGCCGCGGGCGCCGGAATAGAAATAGAGATCTTCTCTCCCGTCGAATCTGCCCAAGCCTTCCGCTTCGTTGTCCACGCTGTGGGAATGCACCAGATCCATGACAACGGCGATTCCCCTGGAATGGGCTTCGTCCACAAGCCTCTTGAAATCTTCCGGAGTCCCGAAACGGGAGCTCAGGGCGAAGAAATTCGACACCTGATAGCCGAAGGAGCCGTAATAAGGATGCTCCTGCAGTGCCATTATCTGGATTGTGTCGTATCCCAGCGCCTCTATGCGCGGAAGAACACCGGTGCGGAAGTCATCGAAACCGGCGACCTTGCACTCTTCGGAACTCATGCCTATGTGGCACTCGTATATGAAAGGGTGCTCCCTTTTGCCGGGAGATGGTGACTTCCACTCGTAAGGATGCTCCGGCGCCCAGACCTGCGCACAGAACAGTTTGGTGACAGGATCCTGCACCGCCCTTGTCACATAGGCCGGAATCCTTTCGCCTCCGCCTCCGGGCCATTCGATGAAAAGCTTGTAAAGTTCTCCGTGATGCATGAACATGGAAGGAACATGTATCTCCCAGTTGCCGCCGCCAACGGGCTTCAGCTCATAGGACGGACTGCGCTTCCAATTGTTGAACTCTCCTATGAGATAGATTCTGTTGGCGTTCGGAGCGAATTCCCTGAACACCCACGAACCGTCGGCACATCGGTGGAGACCGTAATGGAGATGGTTGTTCACTCCGTCGGAAAGCGAACCGTCCACGGCGATTTCCGCGGCCTTCCCGGCAATACGCTCGTGACGGGAGTCGATAATCTTCCTGTACGGAAGCAGACCCGCGTCCCCGTCATATATCATGTCGCCCTTTCCCATGCCGGATCAAAAATCAATTCCGCCCGGGAGATCATCATCCGGTCCTTCTCCCGCATCCGGATCGGACTCGATTTCTTCCCTGACGCTCCTCAGATAGTTCCTGCAATTACGTATCAGCTCCCTGGACCTTTTGACCAGAGCGCCTATGTCATCCAGACTGGTATCCGGACTCTCCACCTTGTCAGCTATTTCCCGCAGCTCAGCCATGGCCGCGGAATAGTCAAAATCTGTCAAGTCTCCCATATTATATGATTTGTCACTCGATTTCATCTTTAAAAACAATTTCTTTGATTTCGCTCCCGATCTCTCCGTCCGAGAATCTGACTCTCAGCGTTCCGCCCCGCTCCACATCCTTCACCGAAGATATCCTGACACCACGCCCGTTCAGCGCAAGGGAATACCCCCTCTTTAGTATATTGCGCGGATCGGAAGACCTGAGCCTGGTCTCCGTTTCATTCATACGGCCTTCTTCCGCCATGACGCGGATGAGCACCGCGGAGGCAATCCTTTTCCATACCTCGTCCGCCTTCATCAGGACAATGGAAAGACGGTTTCCGCAGTTGCCTATCCTTACCTCAAGGCGTTCCAGGGCGACCTGCTCCCTGGCAAGGCGCAGAGACGCCGAACCGGTGATTTTTCTTTCCAGATCGGCGGCCGCCGTTTCCATGGACGAGAGACGCACGAGAAAAGACCTCACCCTGAGCTCCAGCTTGTCGACGGCCGCATCCTCCCTGTCAAGCCGCGATGACGCGGCCCCTGAAATTCTTCTCTCCGCAAAATCCAGTTCACCGGCACATATCGAAATCCTCGAAGCGAATGCCCTCGCCAGCCTTTCCCCCAAAGAGCAGATTCTTTCGTCCTCCGATGCCGTACAGCCTATGAACCAGTCCGCCAGGGCGGTAGGGGTCTTGACGCTGAGGTATGCCGTCTCGTCCGCCAGATGGACATCGCGGTCATGGCCTATGGCGGTGAACACCGGCAAGGGACACTTGGCGATGGCCGCGGCAGTTTCATACTCGTCGAAACAGGACAGGTCCAACTCAGAGCCGCCGCCCCTGATGATCAGCACAGCATCGTAGGGCACGGAAGAATCCAGCACCCTGTCAATGGCCGCCGCTATGGACGAAGGAGCCTCCCGGCCCTGCATCACCGCCTGAAAAAGATCCGCCCTGTACCTGAAGCCGTATCCGTTTTCGTCCAGATGCCGCCTGAAATCGCCGTAACCTGCTGCCGTCTCCGAGGATATGACGGCAAGGTAATACGGCACGGCAGGCAGCGCACGGCTCTCCTTCTGAAGATCGAGCAGGCCTTCAGCCTTCAGCCTATCCCTTGCCTCGTTCTTTCTCTTTTCGCGGTCCCCGAGAGTGTATTCGCTTTGTATATCCCTTACGGTCAAGGCCATGCCGTACATCTCGTGATACGAAACCTGCACAAGCACACATACTTTCATGC
>CAYWPV010000015.1:0-21226 GCA_964460265.1 uncultured Muribaculaceae bacterium
TTGGCAGTGTGTAGGCGGAGCGAGATGTGTGGTGAAGGACGGAAAACTCATTTCTGCGGAAATAGGCGGTGAACCGATAGACGATGAGAGAGTCTATGGCGTGGCGACGATTTCATTCCTTCTCAACGGAGGCGATGATCTGTTTGTGGCCAGAAATGCTCTCAGGCTTGACATATTTGACAGTTATATCATTGACATAATCCTGCCTTATGTGGAAAGCCTTACTGCGCAAGGAAAATATGTCGAGTATCAGACGGACGGACGCATAAAATATATTGACTGATGAAAAAAATCATAGCAGCCTTATTGCTGACATTGGCTTTTCTGCCTCTGTATGCGCAACGACTTGTCATCCTCCATGTCAATGACACGCACAGCCATTTCGAGCCTGTCAGAAGCGGTGCCGAAGCCGGTCTGGGCGGTGTCATTGAAAGGGCTGCCTACATAGACAGCGTGAGGTCCGCGGACGGATCTGAAAACGTGCTTCTGCTTCATGCGGGAGATTTCAATCAGGGCACGTCGTATTATACTCTTCTGAAAGGATCCCTGGAGGTTGCGACCATAAACGCCTTTGGGTATGACTGCATCACTCTCGGCAATCATGAATTCGACAACGGCATAGAAGATCTTGCCTCCCGTCTTTCCAAAATAAAGTGCCCTGTAGTATGTGCCAATTACGATTTTTCATCATTCTCCCTCGGCAGGTATGTCAAACCTTATGCTGTCATTAAAAAGGGAGGAGTGAAAATCGGCATTTTCGGAATGCTTACCGACATAACCAAGGTCGTGGACAGGAATATTTCCGATCGTCTGCCTAAATATGATGACGTGCAGACAGCATCGCGCTGGGCTGACTATCTTAAAAACGAGGAAGGCTGTGACCTCGTAATCATGCTTTCGCACATGGGTTTCGAAGGAGAGCCTCTCACCGATCCGATGCTCGTGGCGCAGACGAGGAACATAGATCTTGTAGTCGGCGGACATTCGCATACTTTCCTGAAGCAGATAGAATACAGGCCGAATCTTGACGGCAAGATGATTCCTATAGTGCAGGACGGATGCTGGGGGGAGTATGTAGGCAAAATTGATGTTGAGCTCTGATCCGTCACTTTTTCCATGGTATGGGCAGGCGGGTCTTGTTCGATGTCGGCAGGGCGATAATGTGGTATGGCAGCCCTGTAGCGCCTTTGTCGCTGTCGGAGTTGAGCCAGAACAATCTGTAGTTTCCCGACAATCGGGAGCCAAGTCCGCTTCTGGAGGAACCTATCTTGCTTATGTCCACTGTTATCTGGGGGGTGCATGACGAGAAAAAGTCCTTTCCTTCCGCTTCCCACTGCCTGCTGTCTGTAAGCCCTATGTGATGACTGTAAATCCGTTCTCCGAAGCCTACAAGATATGCGCTGCTGTATGCGTCTACATCGCACCATGAGCCCCATGTCATGAAATCATTGCTATCAGGACTGATATACACCTCGTTATAGTCTTCGGCATAGTCAAAGACATAGTATTGGCTGCTTTTCATAACGGTGCTTCCGGGAGCGAACCCGAACATCCTGACGTCTTCAAGCAACTTTTCCATATCGGTGAACTCCTTGATGGAGAAGCGGTTGGCGAAGTTTGCGCTTACGTTATAATTATCCATTTCTTTTACGGCGTGTGCTACAAAACCTGTCATGAGGTAAGATTCTATGATCCCCAGAATCTTGTTGGAAGAACGCTCTCCGGTTCTACGGTGCTTTACTGAAGCATATAGGGTATACTTCCCCGCAGAATAATCTCCGCCGTTACTTTTCCGTGCAATGCGGAGCTTTCCGGATGACAGGCCGGTTTCCATGTCCGGGATTGCGTGTGACAGCATCACGGCGTCGTCTCCCAAAGTCGTAAGTATGGTCGACGTATTACTGTATACACCTTCCCTTGCAATATCTGTTGAAGCTGCCGACACTCTTCCCAATGCGCCGTCGTATTTGTTGTTGACATTGGCGAGAATACGTTGCCGTGATGCTCCGGGGAACGGGTCATCGATTTCACAGGTGACTTTTACAGGTGAAACGTCATCGCATGGAGCCTTGACATAAACCTCTCCGGCATTTGAAGGACCGCAGCGGTCCAGAATGTCCGTTCCGCCGCTCGACATCCTCCGTACGAAGATCTCCCCCTCACCGTATGCCAGGAACATTCCGGCGTCATTGTCGGAAAAAGAAAAATCAGGCTTCAGCAGGCGGTCGTACAGATCTTCGTCAAAAAAGTCCGTTCCCTGCACCTTTCCGGCTTTCATGACTTTACCCTCCCTGTTTTTGTAAGTCACGTTTAAGCCGGTACCGCTCCCGTCTGCCGGCAGTTTGACTGAAGAGGGGTTTGCGGACAGCGAAGGTGCGGACACTTTTACAGTCTGCCTGCACAGCAGTATGGATTCGGAACCTATGTGTCCGTTTACGGAGATTTCGGCTTCTCCCTCTCCTATGCAGGAAACCGTGCAGCTTCTGCCGTCGTTTCCGCCTTTGATTTCAATTATGTCTCCGCTTCCCTCGGATGCGGAGAAACTTACGCTGCTGAATCCTTCCGGCACTTCGGCATTCAACGTCCCTTTCTGTGCTATGTACGAAGGCATGAACCCGTCTTTCCAGTGCAGGGAGGTGTTGTCCTGAACGATCAGGATTCTTGCTTCATCCTTGAGTTTTCCGTCGAAAGTCCTGATTCTTATGGGAATGGAAGCTCCGGGGGATGTCTTGCCGGAAACGGGTGTGACGGCTATCCCTTTTCCGGTTTGAAAATCGCCTATGGCCAGTGCGGACGGAATGTCATAAAAAGACCATCCGTCTTTGCTTTTAAAACAGGTATAACTGCTGTCTTCGGTTCCGCTTTTCTCGTATCTCACGTTCACGTAACCTTTTCCTCCCGGTGGAACCAAGTATGTTCTCTGTGAGAAGTTCAGCCGCCTGGAATCTGTTATTCCGCTGCAGTCAACTTTCCAGTTTCCTTTCATGTCCATGCCTTCGGACGTTATGCCGAAGCTTATTCTGTAGTCAGCGTTTCTCGCCACATTGAAGTCACCTGTGTTGTCTTTGCCTATGTAGAACCTGTACATCCTGTCACCGGATACCCCATATGTGTCCTCCTGATGGAGGGTTATTTCCATATATGAGCATAAATCCGCTTTTCCGGATGACAGAATTTTTTCCCTGTTCTTTTCATATGGATCTGAATTTGAAGGAAGCAGAACCCCCTGCATGTTTTCCGGAAGATAGAAGACCATCTCTTCTTTCAGTTCTGTGCTGTAGTCTCCTTCCATCAAATCGGAACGGGAGTCGGCCGCAGATTTTCCGAACGGACGGACTGAGGCATTCGTGTTTCTGATGCGGACCGATTTCAGAGTGAAGGAAGTGTTTTCAGGCCATTTACGGTCGATTTTCAGGCTGATCTTTGCGAGCATCCTTTCTACTTTTACAACTGCCCGGTCGCCTGCGCCGGAGTATTCTGCCGTTCCGCTCATCGGGAAGCCTCCCTTGTTGATCATGTCCCAGCTGATATCCGTTTTCTGCTCTTTGAGTTCCCTTAAGGTGACGGGCATTTTATCCCTCATGTCTCCGGCGTTCGCCAGTGCCGCTATGGTATGCCGGCCCTCTTTTCTAAGGGTCAGTTTCATGGAAGAAACGGAAGAAAAGTAACGGCAGTCTTCCATACGGCCGTTTTCTCCGTATGAGGCCAGGGTCACGTCGTTTATCTTGTAAGGACTTGACGTGACTGCATCTCCTTTCACTTCCGGAACGGAAACTTCAACCGAACAATTGACGCTGACATAGTCTGCATCATCATTCGGATTGTCCACGGTGCAGGATGCGGCGAGAGTTACAAGGCACGACAATGCGGCCGCTTTCAGATGCAATAGAGTTCTTGTGTTCATATCAGATGTTTTTTTTGTAGCAGACACCGTCTTCCCATTCCGTGAATCCGACCTTCACTGAAGATTTGCCGATGTCAAAGTCCAGCCATACGTCATCGAGATCCTCATCTTTCCACGAGTATCCCTTTTCGGAAAGCAACGAAGAAAGGTCTATTTCCCTAAGGACTTCTCCGTCATGCATGATGTCGATTTCAATGGCGCTGTCCTCTTCCTGCCGTGGTATCCGTATGGAGAAAAAGCCGTCTGATCCCGCCGAAACAAAGTTGAAGCTGCCTTTTACCGGGCTGAGATCCTCGAGGTTCAGTCCGCTGTATTGGGCGCTTATGATTACTGAGTCGACGCCGGCTTCAAATCCATCTTTATGGGCGAATGATATGTTGAAGTTTGCAAACTGCTTGTGCATGACCACTTTGTCGTACATTTCCTCATTGTCCGCCACAAGGCTTGTCCTGTAGGCGAACAAAGGATCGGATTCATTGCCTTCTTTTATGGATACTATTCTTCCTTCCTGACGTGAGTGTTCGAGAGGGGAGCGGGCAAAATATGAAACTGCGCCTTTGGGAACGGTTATGCTGATCCCTCCAGGAAAGTCCTTTGCGGATGCCGACATTCCGAACAGGCTTTTGCTTCCTTTCCAGCCTTTAAGAGACAGATCGTCGCTCCATTCATGACATCCCGAAATGTCTATTGTAAGGATGCACGGACATTTCTCCCTGTCCTCTTTTATGGAACAGGCCGTCATGAAGATCATGACAGAAATGATTATGCACAAGTAATTGTTCATATGACTGTTTGATGCAGTTTATATTTCTTCCTGATATTTCGCGCCCACGGACCATTCGTTGAGTTTGAAATCGATCTTGTGCGAGCCTTTTTGGACTTCTTTGTTCGGATCCTCTGAACCGAATCCTTTTATTGTCAGTTCGACGGTGTACAGGCAGTTCTTCCGTATTTTTCTGTCGAGCGGAACAGGGAAGTATTGCAATTCCCCGTCTATGGTGACCGCTACGACCAGGGTGGTCATCTGGGGGCTGAAGGAAGTGCTGAACCCGTCAGGCTTGACGTCGCTGTCGTTTCTGTAAGCGTATAAAAGGTAAGGCGTTTCCGGAGTCAGGCTTTCGCCCCTCTCGACCGTTATTCCGACATCGGTGTAGGTCAGCTCAGGACAGCTCGCTTTGCAGGTGGTCCCGTTTATGATCTGATCCTTTTCTCTCGGATCATTGTCCGCACGTCCTTCTTTATTGTACCACACGTCTGTCGGTTGTTCGGAGCCAAGTATTTCCCGGCCCGCTACGTTGGACAGGAATATTCTTTCTACTCTGAGGCTTCCCATGTAATCGGGCATTCCGTTGCTGATTTTTGTCACGGCTATTCTGGAAATGAATCGCTGGCAGTCTAAGATGCACCAGCTTTCCACCGCATTTTTCACTTCGCAGCGTGTCCATCCTACAGCCACGAACCCGCCGGCTTTACTGTTGGCCGAAAGATCGACGGCTACCTGAGAGATCTCATCTATGGTTTCCACTCCGGAAATGTCAGGGCCGTTTATGACACCCCATATTTCCTTCTTGCCGACTTTTGCGCGGATGCCGTTTACGGTATTTGACGGGCCAAGGTCCAGATAAAGAAGTTTCTTTTTGGAAGCGGAGTCGAAGATTACCACCTGGCACCTGTTAATGACTTTCTCATAGTCCTGAACGACATTATAAGTCCCGGATGCCTTGCTTTCTATTCTTGCTGAGAAAGCGTCTGTTATGCTGACGCTGATGTACCCTTCCGCGTCATTGTCCACCATGGTTTCTTCGTTTTTGCTGCATGAAACCAGAAAGGCAGCCGCCGTCAAGGCGATTGAATAAATGATTTTTGTCATTGGTAAAGATTGTTATGAAGTCCGTATGTACGGATCAGTTCTGATATTTCCGGGTCGAGGTTGCCTCTGCTGATAAAGGCTCTGTTCATGTTGCAGGCGTTCAGATAATGCTGTACTGCTTTGTCGAATTCACCTTTCCGGCTATAAAGTATGGCCATGAGGTATTCTGTTTTGTCGCTTTTTTCTGAACGCAGCAAGATGTCCAGTGCACCGGCGTTGTAGTCCAGGGCGCAGAGAGCTACCGCGGTATTGTAGTCATCGTAGGCTTTGAGCAGGGCGGCTGCGGTCTTGTATTCCTTCTGCCGCAGAGCTGTTACGCCCTTTTGGTAAATGCTGTCTATGACTGTGGTATGCACGGTGTCTTTGACCATCCCTTTTCTGTGCAGACGAAAGTCGAAGTTCACGTTCCTCAGTTTTGGATACAGGTGTCCGAGAAGGTACGGATAGAATGTTTCTGATTTCAGAATTTCTTCCCTTTCATCTGCGTTGTCCATTCCAAGGACATTGTTGAACTTCTCTTTCTCCTTGGATGTCAGCACACTGTCTCTGTCTACCATTGAAGCGAGCATCTTCCAGTTTTCTCCCTGGCTTTTCGATATGAACGGAATGGTCCGCTTTTCACGTTTCCTATAATTCCCGTCCATATCCATCAGCACGCCTTCCTCTTTTGCGAGAGAGTCATCGACGGCGTCGATGTATTCCGCGAAGTATGAAGAGACGGACTGCGAACGTTTTAGTGACAGCTGGCTGTTCAGCCGGCTGTTTCCTTCCGGAGAACACGAAGAGGACACGATGATTGAATCAAGATCGAAGTCCGTATTTTCCATCAGAGACAGGAGATACTTCTTGACCATACCTATTTCCGCAAGATTGTCTTCGAAGCCGCTCTTGATTTCCGTGCTGCCTTTCTCGAATCCGATCATGAAGTTTGCATCGGCCGCTGCTTTCCGTTCGATCACTTTTGTGATATACCTTTCCCTGTCGTCCACCAGGGCGTTCAAGGAACTTATATAAAAAGTCAGGGAGTCTCCTGCCGGCATCTTCAGCAGGCACTTGTCCTGCTCGAAGATTTCTCCGGACAGAATAATGTCCGCCCGTTTCATCCCCGGTTTTGCCGCTATGGTCTGGGTATATCTGTACAGAAGGTTATTGTCGACATCGGTTATGACCGTGTCCAGCCGGAGTCCGTCTTCTTCTATGGGAGATTTGACATATTTTTTGAAAAATTTGTCCTTCAAAGATATTTTCCGTTGGTTGTGCCTAAGCAGCAGCCAATTGGTATAGTGCTTTACAGCTTCCTGTTCAGACACGCCGTAGGCGGATCTGAAGCTTTCGTCCGTTACGACGGAACTGTCATTTCTGAATCTGTATATTTCCGGCAGGTTCCTTTCTATGAACAGTTCGAGCTGCCGTCCGAAGTAGAATCTGGACGAGTCCGTAATTATGGATGACAGGAATTTTCTGTATTGCTCGTAACCTCTCAGCTGCGCTTTCCTGTATTCATTCCCTGTTATGAATATCGGCTCCAGCCGGGTGCTGTCTCCAAGAGTGTACAAGTCGGGGTAGAACCTGAGCTGCCATTTGCCGTCCTGCAATGCTGAAGGGACGGAAATGTCGAAGCTGAGACTGACCTTGCCATGCCTTTCCGCTATGTTGCGGAATCTTGCGCTGACTTTTGCTGCTGAAAGTACATCTGTGGCCACCATTTCGCCGTTCTCGTCCATTACGGCTTTCATTATGAAGATATCATTTCCCTTTTCGTCTTTTATTGTCAACGTGTCCTTCTGTATCGGGCGAACCGCTATTTCCGGAAGGTCATAGTCGTCCGCGAGAGAAAGCTTTGCGCCTATGGCTTCTTTCTTTATGAAGTCAATTTTGCCTTGTGATGCACATCCGGCGCACAGCAGGGCGAGAACGGTCAGTATGGGGGCTTTTTTCATTCTTGTCAGGCTTATGCGGTGGCTTCTTCCCGGGAATCGTCCACGAGATTGACTTTGTTTGCGACTATTTCAGTCGTACGCCGGAGTGCACCGTCGGAACCGGTGAATTCTCTTTCCCTCATTCTTCCTACGACGTGGACGGCGGCTCCCTTTTTTATGACGTTGAAGTCCTTCATGGTCTGCGGGCCCGTCCATGCCACGACGTTGAACCACATGGTCTCCACGACTCCTTCTCCGTCGCGTCCTTTGTAGAGATAGTTCGTAACTACTGAAAAGCTGGCCATCTGCTTTCCCGCATTGTCATAGATCCGGATTGTTCCGACATTTCCTTTGATTTCGATTCTGTTGATTTGTTCCATTGTCTGTTTTTTTTAGAAATCGCCGTGCTGCGCGCCGGACGGCTTGGCACAAAGGAAAGGATGCTCGGAAAAAGCTGCATCGTGTGGCGGCTTTCCGAGCATCTTAATTTCAAGAATCTTTACTGAATGTTCGTGTTTTCTTACCGGTTCTGTTTTGTCTTAAATTGGAAAGACATGCGCATTAATTGTTCGGCGGAGAGCTTTACCCATATTTCAGAATGCTTTACTCATGCAGTTTTTTCTTTTGCGGAAAAGTTTTCGGTTCGGGAAGTAAGTGTTTCGACATACATTCAGGCTTTTTATCGGGATGGGAGCATTATTAAGAGGTCTCCGGTTATATTTCCTGAAATGACGATGACATGGGTTATATTATCAAGAATGAAGGCCACAAATGCCTTGAATGCGGGGATGTGATTTCGTATGGACGTTCGGACAAGAAATTTTGCAGTCTTGTCTGTAAGAACCACTATCATAACCGTCTCAATCATGCTGCGGGCATGATGAGGGAAAGAGTGATGCTCTCCCTGAAGCTAAACTATGAAATCCTCCGCAGAGCTCTCGGCTCGGGGAAGTCGTATGTCAGGATTGCGGATCTGAAAAGAGACGGGTTCAGCCCCGAAATCTATACTTCAGTGCTGAGGAATGGAAAGCATCTGGAGGTATGCTGCTTTGACATATCATATTGCATGTCCAGGATGAAGATATTCAACATACGCAGAAGGAGCGGTTTCTGTGCGAGAACGGAATAACGGAACAGCCATCCTTCATCTGGCAGTCCCGTTATCCTCCCGAGGCAGGTCAGGCTTCGTATCGTCTCATGCCGGATCTATGCTTAAAGTGCTGTTCTGCATGCGTTTGTGGTTGTATGCCGCAAGCATCGGGAAAAACGCTGTAAGCAATATCCACGATAACAGTCGGCTGACTGTCATCTGAATCACCTTCATGAGTTACAATTTTCGTATCTTTGGTCAAGAATTAACGATATTGAATATGACGGGCGATTTATATGCGAATCCATTACTGGGACATTCCGATGCACCTTTCGGAGCTCCGGAGTTTGATAAGATAAAACTTGAACATTATCTCCCCGCGTTCAGGGAAGCGATAAGAAAATACAGGGCGGAAATAGATGCGATAGCCATGAATCCTTCCCCTGCCGATTTCGAAAACACGATTATGGCTTTGGAGTATTCCGGGGAGGAGTTGAAGAATGTGGAAAACATATTCTTCAATCTTCTGGAAGCGGACGGAAACGATGAGATGCAAAAGATAGCTGAGGAGATATCTCCTGAACTGACTGCTATGGAGATGTACATCAGCATGAACGAAAAGCTGTTTGAACGCGTCGCTTCCGTCCGGGGAAAAAAGGAGGGCCTCGGCGTGTCCGAAGCCAAACTTGCCGAGGACTGTTTCCTGTCTTTCCGGCTGAGCGGAGCTTCTCTCAAAGGGACTGACAGGGAAGAGTTCCGAAAGATCAGCGAGGAATTGGCGTTGCTTTCGCTAAGATTCGGGGACAACGTGCTTGCTGCAACAAATGCCTATTCACTGCATCTGACGGAAGAAGAAGACCTTGAAGGCCTTCCGGATTATGTGCGCAATTCGGCTGCCGCATTGGCCGGGGAAAGAGGAATGGAAGGATGGCTCTTTACTCTTAACTATCCGAGCTATGCGCCGTTCATGAAGTTCAGCGGCCGTCGTGATCTGCGTGAAGCGATGTGGCGTGCCTACAATTCAAAGTGCCTGGGAGGCGAGTCGGACAATTGTGCCAATATTGAACGAATCGTTTCGCTCAGGATGAGGGAGGCTAAGCTGCTCGGCTATGAAACGTACGCGGATCTTGCCCTTGTCACCCGGGTGGCAAAAAACAGGCGCACCGTCGATGCTTTCCTGGATTCGCTGATGCAGCCTTCCCTGCCCAAAGCAAGAAGTGAAATTGATGAAGTAACGGCTTATGCAAAAGCGCACGGCTTCGAGGCCGGGGAGCTCATGCCGTGGGACTTTTCTTACTGGTCCGAAAAATGGAAGAAGAATGGCTATGATATTGACGAGAGCCTTTTGAAGCCTTATCTGAAGCTGGATAACTGCATAGATGCCGTTTTCGGACTTGCCGGCAAACTGTACGGGATCAGTTTCGAGGAAAGAAAGGATATTCCGCTTTATCACAAGGATGTGAGAGTTTACGATGTCAAGGATGAAGAAGGCGGACATCTGGCCTTGTTTTATGTGGATTTCTTCCCCCGAAAGAGCAAACGCGGCGGAGCATGGATGACTGCGTTCCGCGAGCAGTACATGAAGGAAGGCAAGGATTACAGACCGTTCATAAGCATAGTCACGAATTTCTCCAAGCCGTCTGCAGATGCTCCTTCGCTTCTGACTCTGGACGAGCTTTCAACGTTCCTTCACGAATTCGGACATGCTCTTCAGGGTATGTTGTCCAAAGGCGTATATCCTTCCCAATGTGGAACGAATGTAGCCCGTGATTTTGTGGAGCTTCCGTCCCAGATCATGGAAAACTGGGCTTTCGAACCGGAATTTCTCAGCTCCTTCGCCCGCGATTACCGTACCGGAGAAGTCATTCCGTCCGAACTGATCGACCGTACTGTCAGGGCAAGGAATTGCCTGTCCGGATATTTCCAGGTCAGGCAGCTGCATTTCGGAGTGATTGACATGGCATGGCATACGCTTGTTTCTTCCCCTTCTGAAGATGTGGAGAGTTTTGAAAAAGCTTCACTCGGTCCGTATCTTACCCTTCCGGAGGTGAAAGGGGCAGCTGTGAGTCCGTCTTTCAGCCATATTTTTTCGGGAGGATATGCAGCCGGATATTACAGCTACAAATGGGCCGAGGTTCTGGCGGCCGATGCTTTCGGTCTTTTTGAAGAGAAGGGAATATTCAGCCGTGAAGCGGCCGGTCGCTTTAGAAAGAATATCCTCGAACGAGGGTCGTCCGAGGATGAATCAGTGCTTTACAGACGTTTCAGAGGGCGAGACCCCCAACCTGATGCTTTGCTGAAGAGACTTGGCATCATTCAGTAACGGCGGTATTGTGTTTTTTCGGGTCTTTGAAAAGAATTGCAAAGAGGACACCGACAACAAATGCATAAGCTGCGAATATGTACCATGTCTCCGCCCAGTTTTCCGGGTGTTCAAAGCAATGGCAGGCTTCTACAACCTCTCCGGCTGCCAAGGTTCCGATAGTCGCTCCCAGCCCGTTTGTCATGAGCATGAACAGGCCTTGTGCGCTCGATCTGATTTCAGGAGAGGTGTTTTCGTTGACATACAGCGATCCTGAGATATTGTAGAAGTCAAAAGCGACGCCATAAACTATGCATGAAAGAATGAACAGAAGCACTCCGGGCATCGCTGGGGAACCGAGCCCGAAAAAGCCGAAGCGGATAACCCATGCAAACATGGCTATCAGCATCACGACTTTGATGCCGTACCTTTTCATGAAAAAAGGTATCAGTAGGATGCAGATGGTTTCCGATGCCTGTGAAATTGCAAGAAGCGCATTGGAATTTTTTACTGCAAAACTGTTGGCGTATTCCGGGAAGGATGCAAATGAGCCAAGGAAGGTATTGGCGTATCCGTTGGTAATCTGCAAGGATGCACCGAGCAGCATGGAGAAAATGAAGAAAATCGCGAACTGTTTATCCCTGAATAGTTTGAAAGCGTTCAGGCCAAGCCTTTCAGAGAGAGACTTATTGTCCGAGTCGGCCGATTTTACGGGACATTCGGGCATGGACAGGGCGTAGGCGCAGAGCACTATGGACAGAATGCCGGAAGAAATGAGCTGGGTGTAGGAATCCTGCATGGCCACACCGCCGAACTTCATCCAGTTCGTTGCGAGCATGCTGCAGATGAAGCCTATCGTTCCGAACACTCTTATGGGCGGAAAATCCTTGACAGGATCCATTCCGGCTTTGTCCAGGGCGTTGTAAGCTACTGAATTCACCAGAGCTATGGTTGCCATGAAGAATGCGACGCTCATGCTGTACAGCACAAAAAGAGGCGTAAACTCAACATTGTTTCCGGCATTCATGCAATAGAAGCCTGCCGCTATCATGAACAACCCTGCAAAGGCGTGGCACATGGAAAGCACTTTCTGTGCCTGCACTTTCCTGTCCGCGACGATGCCCATGAGGGTCGGCATGAAAATGGATACGATTCCCTGCATTGCGAAGAACCATTTTATCTGGTGGCCCAGACCAATATTTCCAAGATATCTTCCCAAAGAGGTCAGATACGCTCCCCAGACTGCATATTCCAGAAAATTCAGAACAATCAGCCTGATTGTCAGATTTGTGTTTTTCATTATTCCGTTTGAATGTTACATGCTCCAAATTTACGCATTTTCTTTGTACCTTTGAAAATATAAACAGGATGCCGGATGAAATTTGTAAAGACTGTACAGGACCTTGATTCACACGCAAGATGCGGTATACTTTATACGGATCACGGACAGATAGAGACTCCGATTTTTATGCCGGTCGGCACTGTCGGGTCTGTCAAGGGCGTGTACCACAGAGATCTGAAGGAAGACATAGGTGCTGAAATCATCCTCGGAAATACATACCATCTTTTTTTGCGTCCCGGTCTTGACATTCTGCATGAGGCAGGCGGGCTTCACAAATTCATATCTTGGGACAGACCTGTCCTGACGGACAGCGGCGGTTTTCAGGTCTTTTCCCTTGCCACCATAAGGAAGCTTACTCCCGAGGGCTGCACTTTTTCCTCGCATATAGACGGTTCGCGGCACACCTTCACCCCTGAAAACAATGTCGATACTCAGCGGGTCATCGGCGCGGACATAATGATGGCCTTGGACGAATGCTGTCCGGGGGATGCCGATTTCTCCTATGCCCGTAAATCTCTGGATCTTACTAAAGGATGGCTTGAAAGATATGCCGCGCGTTTCAATGAGACGGAGCCGCTGTACGGCTATGAGCAGACCTTTTTCCCCATCATTCAGGGCTGCGTTTACCCGGAACTGAGGATCGAGGCAGCCGAGCATGCCCTGAAGTATGCCAGGACAGGCGTCGCCATCGGAGGACTGGCGGTAGGGGAGCCTACGGAAGAGATGTACAGGATGCTTGACGTCGTGTGCCCGATTCTTCCCGATGACGGCCTGGCAAGGTATCTTATGGGCGTGGGAACACCTGCCAACATTTTGGAAGCTATAGAGCGGGGCGTGGACATGTTCGACTGCGTCATGCCTACCAGAAACGGACGGAACGGGATGCTTTTCACATGGAACGGTGTGATGAACATGAGGAACAAAAAGTGGGAAGATGATTTTTCCCCTATAGACCCCGACGGAACGTCTTTTGTCGACAGACAGTATTCCAAGGCATATCTGAGGCATCTTTTCGTGGCAGGAGAGATGTTCGCGGCCATGATAGCCAGCGAGCATAATCTCGCTTTCTATCTGGATCTGGTCCGTAAAGCCGGTGAGCATATCAGGGCGGGGGACTTCAAGCCATGGAAGGAAGCCGCTGTAAAGAAACTCATGAACAGACTTTAGAATACCATGGACAGTTGGCTGAAAAAACTTGACATATACATCATAAAGAAGTTCATAGTAACCTTCTTCATAGCCATTATCCTGATAATAGGCATAGTCATAATCTTTGACATCAGCGAAAAGATTGATGATTTCGTGCAGCGCCAGGCTCCTTTGAAGGCTATCGTTTTCGATTATTACGTCAACTTCATCCCGTATTTCATGAACATGTTCAGTCCTCTGTTCGTGTTCATAACCGTGATTTTCTTCACGTCCAGGATGGCCGCCAATTCGGAAATAATAGCCATTCTCTCCTGCGGCATCAGTTTCCACCGTATGGTGCGGCCATATCTCCTGTCGGCGGCCCTGATAGCGTCCATGTCGCTGGCCTTGAACTTGTGGATCATCCCCAGGGCCAATGCGAAAAGATCCGCCTTCGAACTGGTGTACACGAAAAAGAAGATTCAGCAGACGGAAAGCAATGTCCATTATCAGCTTGCCCCGGGACAGTTCGTAACCATAGAATCATTCAGCAAATGGAACAATACCGCATACAACATCTCGCTTGAAACAATCAAAGACAACCGCCTCGTCTCCAAACTCGAAGCGCAGACGGCGGTATGGGACAGCACGGGAAGAAGCTGGCACATGAAAAACTACATGATCCGCAGCTATACGGAAGGCGTCATGTCGGACCAGGTCAGGACCGGCACGCAGCTGGATACGGTGCTTGCCCTTACGATTGAAGATTTCTACAGGCGCAAATCTACGGTGGAAACCTTGCCTTTCAAACAATTGCGCATGCTTATCAACACCCAGCGCATGAGGGGCGACGCCAACATACAATATTCCCAGATAGAGGAGCATCAGCGTTTCGCGCTCCCTTTCTCTGCATTTATCCTGACTATCATGGGGGTGGCTCTGTCGTCGAGAAAACGCCGCGGCGGCATCGGCTGGAATCTCGGCATCGGCATAGCTTTGAGCTTCATCTACATATTGTTCATGCGCTTCAGCCAGATGTTCGTCTATTCGGGAGCATTGCCTCCGGGTATAGCGATATGGCTTCCTAACTTCATTTTTGCGATAATCGCCGGAGTCCTCTATAAGATAGCTCCCAAATAAAGATAAGACAGCTCTCAAACAAGCCGTATTATAAATATTGTTATGAAAGTCAAGATAATAAACAAATCGGAAAACTCGTTGCCCGCCTATGCCACTGATTTGTCAGCCGGGATGGACGTGCGGGCCGATATCGGAGAGAAGATCACATTGAAACCTCTGGAGAGAGCTATGGTTCCTACGGGACTGTATATGGCCTTGCCGGCAGGTTATGAATGTCAGGTCCGTCCGCGCAGCGGTCTGGCGGCAAAGCATGGCATTACGGTTCTTAACAGCCCGGGAACGATAGATGCCGACTACAGGGGAGAGATCAAGGTCATTCTCGTCAACTTGTCGAATGAAAGTTTCGACATCGAGCCCGGTGAAAGGATAGCTCAACTGGTCATTTCTTCCCATGAAAAAGTGGAATGGGACGAGGTAGTTGAGCTTGACGTCACGGCAAGAGGCGAGGGCGGTTTCGGAAGCACCGGGACAAAGTGATCTTTTTTTGAAGGTGGGTATGGATACCGAAAAACTGTATGAGCTCTTCCTGAAGACCGGAAAGGTGGCGACGGACAGCCGCCGCATAGAAGGAGGGGAGTTGTTCTTCGCCCTTAAAGGAGAAAACTTCAACGGCAACAAGTTCGCCACTGCGGCATTGGAGCGCGGTGCGGCATATGCGGTCGTGGATGAGATGCCCGATGTCCCCCACGGGAGGATAATCCTCGTGCCCGATGTGCTGTCCTCTTTGCAGAAACTGGCACGTTTCCATCGTGAACATCTGCTTTACGGAGGCAGACGCATACCCGTTGTCGGGCTCACGGGCACGAATGGGAAAACGACTACCAAGAATCTGCTGAAGGCCGTCCTGTCAAAAAAATACCGGGTCTGTGCAACGGAAGGAAATCTCAACAATGACATCGGAGTTCCCCTCAGCCTGCTGAAGATGGACTCGGATACCGAGATTGCCGTGATTGAAATGGGGGCCAGCCACCCCGATGACATAGCGGTGCTTGTCGAACTGGCACGTCCGGATTTCGGTATCATAACCAATGTGGGAAAGGCTCATCTTCAAGGTTTCGGCTCTTTTGAGGGAGTGAAGAGGGCCAAGGGAAAATTGTATGATTTTCTTTGCGCCCACGGCGGAACCGCATTCGTCAATGCAGATGATCCCGTCCTTATGCATATGGCATCTGAAAGAATAGGCATGAAAACGGTTCCTTACGGGAAGGATGCTGACGGGACCTCGGTTTTTCCGTCATCTGCCGACAGCCCGTTCCTCCGGCTCCGGCTTTCGGACGGTGTTCCGGTCGATACCAGGCTGGTCGGGGCATACAATTGCCCAAATGTCCTTGCGGCCTTGTCCGTAGGCCGGTATTTCGGCGTGTCCGAATCTTTGGCGGTCGAAGCTGTGGAAAGTTTTGTTCCCGACAACATCCGTTCTCAGATGATAAAGACCGGCCGCAATACCCTGATTGTGGATGCATACAATGCCAATCCTTCCAGCATGGCCGCAGCTCTGGACAATTTCCGTTCAGTGGGAGGGAGCAGGAAGATAGTGATGCTTGGAGACATGCGGGAACTCGGTCCGGACTCGGTCGCCGAACATGCCGCTGTGATAAGACTTCTTGAATCCATGTCTCTTGACGGCATTTTCCTGGTAGGTGATGAATTCCGGAAAGCTTCCGATGTGGAGAAACTTCCGTCTTGCGCCATGTTGTATGAATCATCCGAAAAGTTGGCTGAGGAGTTGTCTCGGGAGGCCCCGTCCGGCGCTGTGATTCTCATCAAAGGCTCCAGGGGAGTGCAGATGGAAAAAGTCGTCCCTTTTCTGTAATGCCGAAAAAGCCGGCCGGATTTTATTCCGGACGGCTTTATTTGAAGGGAGTCTTCTATTCGGAGAACAGTGCGGTGGACAGATAACGTTCACCGGTATCGGGAAGGAGCACGACGATGGTTTTGCCGGCATTTTCATCCTTCGCCGCCAAATCCAAGGCTGCCTTCAGTGCCGCGCCTGATGAGATGCCGACGAGCAGTCCTTCCGTACGGGCCACGTTCCTGCTTGTCTTGAACGCATCTTCATCGCTTACCGTTATTACCTGGTCGACCACTTCAGGGGAGTAGGTTTTAGGCACGAATCCGGCACCGATTCCCTGGATTTTATGTCCGCCGGGCTTGCCGCCTGAAAGGACAGGGCTTGAAGCCGGCTCTACGGCATATACTTTGACAGATGGCTTGTGCTCCTTGAGGCGTTTTCCGGTTCCTGAAACCGTGCCGCCGGTGCCCACTCCTGCGACGAAGATGTCAACGGCGCCGTCAGTGTCTTTCCATATTTCCTCTCCGGTGGTCTCGTAATGGATTTTAGGGTTGGCAGGGTTCTCGAACTGCTGAAGGATTACGGCTCCGGGTATCTCCTCCTTGAGTGCGTTCGCTTTGGCTATGGCACCCTTCATTCCTTCCGAACCGGGGGTCAGCACTACCTGGGCTCCGTATGCCTTCACAAGGCTTCTGCGTTCGATGCTCATGGTCTCCGGCATGGTCAGGATAAGATGATATCCTTTTACGGCAGAGACAAGCGCGAGTCCTACTCCGGTGTTTCCGGAGGTCGGTTCAATGATGGTCGCACCCGGTTTAAGGATACCCTTTCTCTCCGCATCGGAGACCATGGAGTTGGCGACTCTGTCCTTTACGCTGCCAGCGGGATTGAAGAATTCCACTTTTGCGATGACACGGGCCTTTGCTCCTGCGGCTTTGGCCGTAGCTTTCAGTTCTACAAGGGGAGTTTTACCGATAAGCTCCAAAACGGATTCAGCGATTTTAGACATAATTATAAAAGATTAGGTTGTTTGTCAAATACAAAAAAAAGACAGCCCGAAGGACTGTCTTAAAGTAAAAGTATGCAATTGTAAAGTAATCTCTATATCACACGCTTATCTCCGGCAGTCCTGATAGACTTCCGGCAGCAACACATGTTATTATGGAGAAAACTCATATTTTCCTTTTTTCTGAGGCAAATATAGTGAATTTTTTTGAAAACAAAATTTTTTCTGACTTATTTTTGCATTCGTAAAAAAGAACGCTTATGGCTGCAGAAAAATGGGACAAGCTGTCCATCCAGCTTTATGATGAGATAATCAAGGACAGCGAATATATACCTTCGCAGAAGGAGGAAAGCATAGACACCAAGCAGATAGAAGAGGCTGTGGAATTATTCCGTTCCGTCATTTTCACCGGCTACTTCAGGCAGGAGCCTGCGACATATCTCATTTACAGGTTAGCCTCTATTTTGTCCAGACAGATTTCCATAGCCATAAAGGAAGAGGCGGACAATAAAGGTGAAGAGGTACCCTGCGACTGTGAGGACAGGGGGATATGCGTGGCGGAAACGATAGTCCGGAAACTGCCGGAGCTGAAGCGGATCTTGGGTACCGATGTCAAGGCCGTGTTCGACGGAGACCCCGCGGCCAGGAGCTACAGGGAGGTAATCTTGTGCTATCCCTCCATGTCCGCCATATCCAGCTACAGACTGGCACACGCCATCCTGGAATGCAATGTGCCTCTGATTCCGAGGCTGATAACGGAACAGAGCCATTCGCGTACCGGCATAGACATTCATCCGGGAGCGGTAATCGGCAATTATTTCAGCATAGATCACGGAACGGGAGTCGTGATAGGCGAAACCTCGGTTATCGGGAATCACGTCAGGCTTTATCAGGGAGTGACCCTCGGAGCGAAAAGTTTCAAATATGATTCGGAGGGACGTCCGCTCAACGAGCCGCGCCATCCCATTTTGGAAGATAATGTCACGGTATATTCCAATACCTCGATTCTGGGAAGGATTACAATCGGGCATGACAGCGTGATCGGAGGAAATATCTGGCAGACGGTTTCCGTGGCCCCTTATTCAAAAGTCCTTCAGGGACGCGCTACCGTTACTTTCGAGAACGGGGGAGGAATTTGAATCTTCTTCACTATCTTTGTAAAAAAATTTTATGCCTGGAATAATCATCAGGGACGCCGTACCGGCTGACGCAAATTTCATCGCCAAGACAGTACTGTGCGCAATTGGACTGGCTGAATTCGGATTGGAGCATGACGACCTGTCCGCATTCGAGAGGGTGTGTTCCCGGGAGGACACGTTGTATTCCTACAAAAATGCCCGGATCGCCGCTGCCGGAGAGTTGCCTGTGGGCTGTCTTGTTTCATATCCCGGAGAGCTTTATGAGGAGGCCCGGGACAGAACATGGAACAATCTTTTCACGGAGACCGGTTTCCATTTGCCGGAAGATCCGGCTGCCGAGACCGTGAGCGGCGAGTTTTATCTTGACTCGCTTGCCGTTGTTCCCGAGTTCAGGGGGCACGAGATAGGAAAGTTGCTTCTTAAGGACGGGATAGAAAAGGGTAAACGTATGGGGTATAAAAAAATAGGCCTTATCGTAGACAGTTTTCACCCCAAGGTCCGGGATTATTATGCCACTCTCGGATTCATCCCGGGCGATGAAATGATCTTTTTTGGTGAACCTTACACAAGAATGAATTTGACAGTATGAATTTTACCGGCATAATAGCGGGGGCTGCGGTGTTCCTTATTATAGGGATATGCCACCCCATTGTCATCAAGCTTGAATATCATTACGGAAAGGCCTCGTGGTGGGTTATGTTTGCCGTCGGCCTTCTCTTTTGCCTTCTTTCCCTTTTTATGGAAGACAGTCTCGGCTCCACGATATGCGGTGCCGCAGCTTTTTCATGCTTTTGGGGGATACATGAGATTGTCCAGCAGGAAAAGAGGGTTCTGAAGGGCTGGTTTCCAATGAATCCGAAGAGAAAAGCGTACTATGACAGAATAAGGGAGGCGGGCGACAGAGATGAAGGCAAAGGATGTTAAGCTGGATGAGCTCATGGCGGAACATGATATCAGACCGACCGCCAACCGGCTCATGATTGCCAGGATTCTCAGCGAATCCGTCAGACCTTTGTCCATGACGGAAATAGAGGATAGGGCCGACACCATCGACAAGTCCAATATTTTTCGTGCGCTGGTCATCTTTCGGGAAAAGCATTTTGTGCATACGATAGAAGACGGAAGCGACAATGTCAGATACGAACTATGCTATGGAAATGATGCTCCAGGCGAATCGGTTGACGATGATGAGCATTGTCATTTCTATTGCGAAAAATGTCACAGGACCTTCTGCCTGGAAAATATCCCTGTGCCGGAAGTTGTTCTGCCACAGGGATATGTTAAGCGTTCGGTGAATTTTGTCATCAAAGGGCTGTGTCCGGACTGCCGGAGGTGACAGGCGACCTGTCTATCCGCGGCTGTATCTTTCGGACTGCTCCTTTATCAGCTCCTTGTCGTCGAAATAATCGATTCTCATGGCTTTCTTGACTTCCGAGAGTGTCCTGGCCGCAATTTCGCGGGCATTTTCGCTGCCTTTCTTAAGAATGTCATACACTGCAGGAATATCTTTCTCGAATTCCTTGCGGCGTTCTCTCATGGGGGCGAGAGTTTCATCCAGTATTTTCTCAAGGAATTTCTTGCACTTCACGTCTCCGAGGCCTCCTTTGCGGTAATGCTCCTTCATCTCGTCGAGGTTGGAATATTCCGGCAGGTATTTCCGGAAATGCTCATCTCTGCAGAAAGCATCGAGATAGGTGAAAACGGCGTTTCCTTCCACATGTCCGGGATCCGAGACATTGACATGCAGAGGGTCGGTGTACATGGAAAAGATCTTTTTGTGGACTTCTTCCGCCGGATCCGAAAGGTAGATGCAGTTTCCGAGCGATTTGGACATCTTGGCCTTTCCGTCGGTGCCGGGCAGCCTGAGGCTGGCCTTGTTGCCGGGAAGGATGATACGCGGTTCGACAAGTACGTTGCAGGAGTAGATAGAGTTGAACCGGCGTACTATCTCGGTGGTCTGCTCAATCATGGGTTTCTGGTCCTCGCCTACGGGAACTGCCGTGGCCTTGAATGCCGTGATGTCCGCGGCCTGGGAAATCGGGTATGTGAAAAATCCGACCGGGATTCCACGCCTGTGGTCCTCGCCTTCCTCCGGAGATTCGTCCCCGTCTTTGTATCCGCGGAGAATCATCTCGGTTTTCACGGTGGGATTACGTTGCAGTCTGGCCACAGTCACCAGATCCATGTAATAGCATGTGAGTTCCGTGAGTTCAGGGATCATGCTTTGGATGAAGATCGTGACTTTGTCGGGTTCAAGTCCGGCGGCGAGATAGTCGAGTGCGACTTCCAGCACGCTCTGCCGGATTTTTTCGGGATTCTCTATATTGTCGGTCAGTGCCTGTACATCCGCAATGAAGACCAGCATGTCCTTGTATCCGCCTTTGTTCTGCAGTTCTACCCTTGTCCTGAGCGAACCTACGTAGTGACCGATATGAAGTTTTCCGGTCGGGCGGTCTCCCGTCAATATGATTTCTTCTTTCATTTCCATATACCTTAATAATCGGGTGCAAATCTACGAATAAGATTTTTAATATGCGATGTGCAAAACCCTTCTCCAGGGTGGTTTTGAAAATATAAAATATTTAAAGATCAGG
>CAYWPV010000015.1:21236-25658 GCA_964460265.1 uncultured Muribaculaceae bacterium
AGGATATTAAATTTTAATTGCAAACGAAAAAAAACGGCAATCGCTTTTCTTGCATCAGAAAATAGTTTATTTTTGCGGCCAAAATCTAATCTTTATTTTTAGCTAATATGAAAAAGATCCTTAAAACAGTGCTGTCGACCGTGGCGGGGCTTCTGTGCGCTTTTTCAGCGTTTGCCCAAGTTACCACCGCAGACCTCAGCGGCAGGATTTCCGATGCGGAGGGCCTTGTTGCAGGCGCTCCTGTCATCGCTCTTTACGTACCTACCGGTACTACTTACTACGGAGTGTCCGATGCTAACGGAAACTACCGTATCAACAGCATCACTCCGGGAGGTCCCTATTCGGTCACCGTGGAGATGCTCGGCTACCGGAAGGTAACCGTAACAGGCGTTTATGCTGCCCTCGCAGAGAACAACGTGCTTGATTTCAATCTTGAGCAGGAATCTCTCGGCCTTGAGGCCACTGTAATCACCGCAGATGCTTTGAATTCAAGCATGAACATCCAGCGTTCCGGGGCGGGAACATCCATCTCTTCACGCAAGATGTCCACCGTGCCTACGGTGAGCAGAAGTATGAACGACATCATGAAGCTCACCCCTCAGGCCTCTTCCACGACTGCCGGATTTGCAGTAGGCGGAGGAAACTATCGCGGTTCTTCGGTTACCGTCGACGGTGCCGCGTTCAACAATGCGTTCGGAATCGGCTCGAACCTTCCTGCGGGAGGATCTCCTATCTCTCTGGATGCTATTGACCAGATCTCCGTGAACATCACACCTTTTGACGTGCGTCAGTCCGGTTTCCAGGGCGGTGCGATCAACGCTGTGACAAAGTCCGGTACCAACGAGTTCCATGCTTCCGTCTACGATTACTACACTTCTGACAAAGTAAGAGGTGACAAGGTAAACGGCAACAAGATCAACAATACCGAAATGCTCAACAATACCATCGGCATGACGGTAGGAGGCCCTATAATCAAGAACAAGCTGTTCTTCTTCGTGAACGCCGAGTACACTTTTGACAAACTTCCCGGAACCACCAACGAGGCCCGCACTTCCGCTGATCAGCAGTGGGGAGACGATGTGATCTACAACCGTCCTCTGGCGTCCGACCTTGATGCGATCAAGTCATTCCTTTCATCGGAGTTCGGATACAATCCCGGCCGTTATCAGGGCTATTCTCTGAAAACCCCGGATTACAAGGTACTTGCCAGAGTGGACTGGAACATCAACGACAATAACAGATTCAACGTACGTTTCAGCCACACCCATACATACGGTTCGAACCCTCCGTCTTCATCAATGTCTCCTATCGGAGGTACCAACTCCAATTATGTGGCTCATGACGGTTCCCCGATCAGCTTCAACCGCTACTCGGCCGGACGTCAGTCCTCATACGCTCTCTATTTCGAGAATTCACGCTATTTCCAGGAGCAGAACTTCACATCCGTAGCTGCCGAGCTCAACTCCCGTCTTATGGATGGAAAAGCCAACAATACTCTCAGATTTACATGGTCTCATCAGGACGAGCCGCGGTCTTATGACGGCAAGTTCTTCCCGACCGTGGATATTCTCAGCAACAGCGGAGTTTCCGGAAGCAATACTTCTGCAATATATACCACTTTCGGATTGGATCCTTTCACCTACGGCAACCTTCGCGACGTGCAGACTCTCATAGGTACCGATGAACTTTCCTACTCCGTAGGCGTTCACAATGTTACAGGAGGCGTACAGTTCGAGTGGAACCGTGCCAAGAACGGCTTCATGCAGGGGGGTGCCGGCTGGTACATCTACGAGAGCCTCAATGCGTTCATGGAAGATGTGACCAATCCGGGTTCTGCGACCGGACCTGCCGCGTTCATGATTACACATGCCAATCTGGATGATCCTACAAAGCAGGCATATCCTACCTTTGACTATTCACAGCTTTCCTGGTACGCTCAGGACGAGATGAATATCAATGACTATCTGAAATTCACCGCCGGCATACGTTTCGAGCTTCCTTGGTACAATATTCCGAATGACAACTACAACAAGGACTTCGCTTCCGTTGCCGCTGCCAATCCTAATTCTACGTTTGCAGGGCTCAGCACCGACCAGCTTCCCCAGAAGAGGGTCATGGTGTCCCCGAGGATAGGTTTCAACTGGGATATCCTCAAAAACCGCAACCTTGTACTCAGAGGCGGTACCGGAATCTTCGCCGGACGTATTCCTAATGTATGGATTGTTTCCGCTATGGGCAATTCAAACGTCCTCCAGTATCAGTATGTCGCGAATCCGTCCACCGGAAACCCTGTAGTACATTTCTCCGATGACAGAAACACCATCATCAATTCCATCTACTCAAGCGGACGCTTCGTGAAGCAGGATCTTCCCGCTCCGAGCTATACAACAATCATAGCCAAGGATTTCCAGATGCCTTCATCTTGGAAGTCTTCACTTGCGGTCGACGCCAATCTTCCATGGGGCATCAAAGGAACGTTTGAGGGAGTGTACAGCTACAACTTCAACGAAGTTTACGCAACTTCTCTCGGCTATGTGGAGAACGGTACAATAAGCCTTCCGGGAGAATCCGGAACCAGAGCTCTGTTCAAGGATGAAGACATCCGCAACAGCGCGGGCAGCAGGATGCATGGTTACTATATCCAGAATGTGAAAGATGTTCACGGTCATTACTATTCTCTCACTGCACAGCTGAGCAAGACGTTTGCCTGGGGCCTTGATCTCATGGCAGCTTATACCTACAGCGATTCGAGAACCATCTCCGATGGAAACGGTGACCAGATATCCGAATTCGCGAATATCTACAACAAGAACGGGTGCAATATCCCTGAACTTGGATATTCCGGTTATGTTACTCCTCATCGTGCGATAGCCAGCGTCGGCTATACGATCAATGAGGGCAAGCATCTCGCCACAAAGCTTGGAGTATTCTATGAGGGATCGAATATCGGATTCTTCAATTCATACTCTTATTCCAGGATGTCTTATCTGATGTCCAATGTCAGCGGTGCCGGTTCTGCCGCACAGCTCATTTACATTCCTACTGCAAGTGAACTGTCTGCTATGCCGTTCTCATCATCGGAAAACAAGAGTGAGTTCTCCCAGTTCATTGAGGACAGCCGTTATCTCAGCAACCACAGAGGGGAGTATATGAAGAGAAACGCCATTGCGGCACCTTGGCTTAACAGAGTCAACTTCAAGATTGCCCAGGATTTCTACTTCAATGTAGGAAGCAGGAAGCACACTCTTGAACTCTCTTGCGACATCAACAATCTCGGGAATCTTCTCAACAGCGATTGGGGATGCTACAAGATCCTTAGCAGCAATGTGGTTCTCAACTATAAGGATGATGTCTATACTTTCACCAAGCCTTCTTGGAAAAAGTACAGCAACCTGAATTCTACCTGGCAGATGCTGTTCAGCGCCAAGTGGAGCTTCTAACTGACTGAAAACGTTATCTTATATTTGCGGCAGGCCGGTGTGGCCTGCCGTTTTAGCTTTCCGCACTTTTTAACAAAAATTTAACGTCATTTCCGTGAGAAATGACGAAAAAAATGGCCAAATTGCATTTGATTAAGGATATATTGGAATGCAGGAAAACAACGGTCGGATTTCCGTGCTTGTAGTGGACGACGAGGCGGATCTATGTGATATTCTCAAGTTCAATCTTAGGGCTGAGGGGTACGATGTAAGCGTGGCGTATTCGGCGGAAGAGGCTTTGAAAATGCATGTCAGTTCCTTTGACCTTATTCTGCTTGATGTCATGATGGGGAAGATGTCCGGATTTGAAATGGCCGAGAAGCTTAAGGCTGTTCCCGCCACCGCCGGCATCCCCATAATTTTCCTCACTGCCAAGGATACTGAAAATGATGTGCTTACAGGTTTGGGCATAGGGGCGGACGATTACATCTCCAAGCCGTTTTCTGTCAGGGAGGTCATGCTCCGTGTTAAGGCGGTTCTCAGGAGAACCGCTGGCTCCCTTCATGAAAATCATGACGATGTTCTCTCTTATGAAGGTCTCCATCTCGATCTCGGCCGGAAGACGGTGACGGTGGATGGACAGGATGTCGCTTTCACCAAAACGGAGTTTGAGATTCTGCGCCTTCTCCTGGAAGAAAAGGGGAGGGTCATCTCCAGGGGCGAGATGATCCGCAGAATCTGGCCGGACGACGTCATGGTTCTAGACCGTACGGTTGATGTGAACATCACCAGAATCCGGAAAAAAATCGGAAACTATGCCGACAGAATCGTCACCCGTTCCGGTTTCGGCTATTTTTTTGATTCCTGATGAAGCCTTCCCTTTTCAAGACAAAAGTTTCGATGGGGTGGAGAATGTACGTACGCATCATCTCCATTTTCGTCGTATATGCCGTCATATTCATCCTGTTTCAGCATGGCCGTGAAAAACATTATCGGATAGACT
>CAYWPV010000016.1:0-25017 GCA_964460265.1 uncultured Muribaculaceae bacterium
GTATTGTCTTTATGCCGGGGTTTGTCTTTTCCTGCATCAGTTTCGCTTTCTGACCCAGGGCAATGAGCTTGCCGGTATTGTTGTCAAGAGCAACTATGCTCGGTTCGTCCAGGACGATCTCATCATTCTGGAAGATGACGGTGTTCGCCGTCCCGAGGTCCATCGCAAGTTCTTGTGTCAAAAACGATAGTGCCATATATTCTAAACTATCTGCATTCGTTAACAGTTTTTCTCACAATTTTCAAAATTAAGAAAAATCCTTGGTAACTTTGTATGAATTTTAAAAATTTATGTCTCAAGGGAATTTCTATCTGATTGCCGTGGCGGGGGGCAGCGGGACGCGGATGCATGCGGACGTCCCCAAGCAGTTCATTGAAATCAGGGAAAAGGCGATTCTGCAGAGGAGCATAGAGAAATTCGTCTCGGCCTGTCCCGGAATAAAGGTGGTTACGGTATTGCCGGAGGCCCATATCCCTTACTGGAAGCAGTACTGTCTTTCCCGCAATTTCTCCTATCCACAGATGCTCGTGAAGGGAGGAATCACGCGCTTCCATTCCGTGAGAAATGCTTTGGAAAAGATTCCGGACGGAGCGTTCGTGGCCATTCATGACGGTGTGAGGCCGCTGCTGTCCGAGGCGATGATACGCCGCATGTTTACGGAGATGCGGGACAAGGATGCCCTCATCCCCGTGGTTCCGGTTACGGACACTCTCAAGGCTTTGGCTTTGGAACACGGCTCCGACGGCAGCGAACATTTCAGCAGGCTGGAAGGGCGGAATATTGACAGAGCCAAGGTGTTTGCGGCCCAGACTCCTCAAATGTTCCGTTCCGAGGTAATCAGAAAGGCGTACTCTCAGGCGTATGACACTTCTTTTACCGATGACGCGTCAGTGGCCGAAAGATATGGAGTCAGGCTATGCTGGTGCCGGGGAGAGAAGCTGAATCTGAAAATCACGACTCCGGAAGACATCATTCTCGCGGAAGCCGTGATAAGGAACTGGAGCAGACTCAATCCTTGAAGCTTGTGTTCTTAAAGTCCTGAATCCATATCTGCCTGTCGATCGCCTCGTCAAGCGCGATTTTCGTATCCGTAGCCTGGATGTACGGTATTTTCTGGATGGTGTTCAGAAGGACTTCCATAAGGTGGTCGTTGTCAAAGCAGTAAACCTTCAGAAGCAGGGTGTATTCCCCAGTTATGAAGTGGCTTTCCACTATCTCCGGAATCTTTTTGAGCGAATTTACGACTTCGGTGTATCTGCTGGCCTCTGACAGGGACACGCTTACAAATGCGCAGACATTGAGTCCCAGTGCCTGCGGTTTCACCATAAGGCGGGAGCCCGTTATCACTCCGTTCGCTTCCAGACGTTTGACTCTCTGATGGATAGCTGCACCGGAGACCCCGCATATCCTGGCTATTTCCAGAAACGGCATCCGCGCGTTTTTTATGAGCAGGCTCAGAATCTTCTGATCCGTGGCGTCGATGTGATAGTTGGCCATAACTATAATCTGTAACTTATGAATGTCATAAAGGTACAAATTATTTCCGGAAAAGAGCGGCTAACTTTTTTTTCGGAAGCCTCTTTTTTTGCTCGGTTCGCTGTTGGCTATTATGTCCTTACACTCGGTTTCCGTGAGCGCGCCTGCGTCCGTTCCCTTCGGAATCTTATAATTCGAACCGTTGAATTTTATGTAAGGGCCGTATCTTCCGTTCAGAACCTGGATATCTCCCCATTGTGCGAGCGGGCCCGCGTTTCTGGCCTCGTTCTTTTCTATGAGAGTCTTGCATTCCTCCAGGGAAATGTTCAGAGGATCAGTGCCTTTGGGGATGGAGATGTTTTTGTCACCGAACTTCAGATATGGGCCGTATCTTCCTTTCGTGGCGATTACCGGCGTGCCTTCTATCGTTCCCACGGTCCTCGGCAGGTCAAACAGTTTCAAGGCTTCTTCCAGTGTGATGCTTTCTATGAGCTGTCCTTGGCCGAGGCTGGCGAATTTCCTGTCTTCACCTTCTCCTTTCTGCACATAAGGTCCCCACTGTCCATATTTTGCGGTGACTTTCTGCCCGTCGGGAGCCGTTCCCAGTTCTCTCTCAACCCTGGTGTAGTTCCTGTCTTCCTCCACTTCTTCGACTCTTTTGTGGAAGGGGGCGTAGAAACGGCCTATTACCTCGTTCCACACTTCTTTGCCCTCGGCTATCTCGTCGAAGTCATTTTCGACATTTGCGGTGAAATTGTAGTCGAGCACTTCGGTGAAATTGCTTACAAGGTAGTCGGTGACGATCATCCCTATTTCCTGAGGGATAAGCTTTCCTTTCTCGGCGCCGACCGTTTCGTTTTTGCGGACTTCCGTTATTTCTCCGTTTTTGAGTGACAGATTTCTGACGGGAATGCTTTCACCGTCCTTGTTTCCCTTGACTATGTAGCCTCTGCCGGTGGTCAGGGTGGTGATTGTGGGGGCGTAGGTGGAAGGACGTCCTATGCCCAGCTCCTCCAGTTTCTTTACGAGGGAAGCTTCCGAGTATCGGGGAGGAGCTGCTGTGAATCTGCAGTCGGCGGTTACTCCCTTTTCTTCCATGATGTCTCCTTTGTGCAGTTCGGGCAGAATGACCTCGTCTTCCGACGGTTGGTCATCGGAGCTCTCCATATAGACTTTCAGGAATCCGTCGAACAGGATTTCGCTTGCCTGCGCCGCATATTGCTCGCTTCTTTTGTCTGAAGCAATCTTCACGTCCGTCTTCATAAGCCTGGCGTCGGCCATCTGCGAGGCGACCGTCCTTTTCCAGATGAGGCTGTATAGATTCTTTTCCTGGGGGCTTCCTTCTATGGTGCTGTTCTCCATGTATGTCGGACGGATGGCTTCGTGAGCCTCCTGCGCACCTTTTGAATGGGTGTGGAACTGTCTCGGACTGGAATATTCCGTGCCGAAATTTTCCGTTATGAATTTCTTGGAGGAATTGAGAGCCAGCGAGGAAAGGTTCACCGAGTCAGTTCTCATGTAGGTTATGAGTCCCCTTTCGTAGAGCTGCTGGGCTATCCTCATGGTCAAGCTTACAGGAAAGCGGAGTTTTCTGGACGCTTCCTGCTGCAGAGTGGACGTTGTGAAGGGCGGTGCCGGCGACCTTCTGCCTTCCTTCTTTTCGATGGAAGAAATGGAGTAGGACGCTCCGATGCTGTCTTTCAGAAAAGAAAGGGCCTCTTCGTAGGATGAGAATTTCTTTTCCAGGACGGCGTTTACCTTTGTCGAGGCCGGAGTCCCGGAAGGATGGAAAACGGCGCCGACCCTGTAGTAGGGCTCATTTTTGAAGGCTATGATTTCTTTTTCGCGGTCCACGACAAGCCTCAGGGCCACGCTCTGCACTCTTCCGGCGGACAGTCCGCGCTTTATCTTTTTCCAAAGAATGGGGGAAAGTTCGAACCCCACCAGCCTGTCGAGCACTCTCCTTGCCTGCTGCGCATCCACGAGGCTCATGTCAATGTCTCTCGGATTCTGTATGGCGTTCAATATGGCCGATTTCGTTATCTCGTGGAAGACGATTCTCCTCGTGTTTTCCTTTTTAAGTCCCAGAGTCTCATACAGATGCCACGAAATGGCTTCCCCTTCGCGGTCTTCATCGGACGCGAGCCATACCGTGTCGGCCTTGCCGGCAAGACTTTTCAGCTCCTTCACGACTTTTTTCTTGTCGTCGGGAATTACGTATTCGGGCTTGAATCCGTGTTCGACATCTACGCCGAGCTTTTTCTCCTGCAGATCGCGGATGTGCCCGAAACTTGGCTTAACTACATATCCCTCACCCAGAAACTTCTGAATTGTCCCGGCTTTTGCCGGAGACTCCACTATCACTAAATTTTCAGCCATTACGAGTCCATTTTCTAATGATTGGCAAAGTAAGTGAGTTTCAAAGTAAAAATCCAAATTTTATCGCTACTTTTGTTCTTTTGAAATAGAATGAAATTATAATTTCATAAGTTTTCAGTATGCTTGACACTACGAGGAAAAAGCTATCAAAGTGGTTCTGGATCATAGCAATGTGCCCTTTTGCGTTGCTGTTCCTGCTTCTGTTTCTTGTCTGGGCATTCGCGGACATCCCTTCTTTCGAGGAACTCGAAAATCCCGACACGAAGCTCGCTACGCAGGTTCTTGCGGAAGACGGTGAAATCCTTACCACATTCCATATCGAGAACCGTTCCTATGCTTCCTACGATGAATTGTCTAAATATGTAGTCGAGGCGGCTGTGGCCACGGAGGACAGGCGCTTCTACAAGCACTCCGGCGTGGATCTGGTGTCATTGGGCAGGGTGGCGTTCAAGACCATCCTCATGCAGGACTCCAGCCAGGGCGGCGGATCCACCATAACCCAGCAGCTTGCCAAGACGCTGTATCCAAGAGCTGACACGAAGAGCGGCATTCCAGGGATGTCCAGTCTCAAGATGGTGTGGATCAAGCTGAAGGAATGGATTACGGCGGTGAAGCTCGAAAGGAATTACACAAAGGAAGAAATCGTGGACATGTACCTGAATTCCGTGTTCTTCGGCAGCAGCGCCTACGGAATCAAGGCCGCGGCGAGAACTTTCTTTGCCAAGGACCCGTCCGCGCTTACCGCCGAGGAGTCGGCCACGCTTGTGGGCATGATCAACAAACCGACAAGATATAACCCCGTACTCAATCCCGACCAGTCGCTCAACAGGAGGAATTTTGTGCTGCGCCAGATGCAGAAGGCCGGATATCTGTCGAAAAGTCAACGCGATTCCCTCATAGAAATACCCATAACGGTGGATTATCAGGTGCAGGATCATAATGCCGGTCTGGCCCCTTATTTCAGGGATATGCTGAGGCGCCACATGGACAGGACGAAGCCCAAAAGAGGAAGTTATGAGTTTGCGGAGGATTACTCCAGGGATTCGCTGCTGTGGGAACAGGACGGACTTTACGGCTGGCTCAAGAAAAACAAGAAGCCGGACGGGAGCGAGTACAATCTGGACAAGGACGGCCTCCGCATCTACACCACGATAAACTACAAGATGCAGAAATATGCCGAAGAGGCCATGACCGAGCATCTCACGAAACTTCAGCGTACTTTCTTCAGCGACCTCAAGTACAAGAGGAACAAGCCGTTCTCCAATGATGTGGACGATGCTACCGTCAACCAGCTGATGAATCAGGCGAGGCGTTGGAGCGACCGTTACAGGGTGCGCAAAAATGAAGGAATGAGCGAGGCCGAGATAATGAAGTCGTTCAGTGAACCGGTGAAGATGAGGGTGTTCAGCTGGGAGGGCAAAGGCTACATAGACACGACCATGACCCCCGACGACTCCATCCGTTATTACAAGTCCTTCCTCCGTTCGTCTTTCGTGGCCATGGAGCCCGAGACGGGGCATGTGAAGGCTTATGTCGGAGGACCGAACTACCGTTATTTCAAATATGACAATGTCACTCAGGGAAAGAGGCAGGTAGGCTCCACGATCAAGCCTTTCCTGTACACTCTTGCCATGCAGGAAGGCATGTCTCCCTGCGATGAGACCGTGTGCGTGCCCCAGACCTTCATCGTCGGGGACGACACGTGGACTCCGAGGAGTACCGACAAAGATATATGGATAGGCAAGACCGTCACGCTCAAGTGGGGGCTTACCCATTCTTCCAACAACATTTCCGCCTATCTGATGAAGCAGTTCGGCCCTCATGCCATGGCCGAGATGATGCGCAAGATGGGGATAAGCAGCCATATAGACGAAGTTCCCTCCCTCTGCGTGGGGCCGGCCGATCTGTATCTGTACGAGATGGTCGCGGCATATAATACTTTCCCGTCGAGAGGTGTCTATATAAGCCCCGTTTTCGTCACCAGGATTGAGGACAGGCAGGGTAACGTGCTGGGTGAATTCAACAGCCGCAAGCGGGAGGCGATAAGCGAGGAAACGGCGTATCTTATGGAAAACCTCATGCAGGGCGTGATAAACCAGGGCACAGGCAGCAGGCTGCGTTCCGTCTACAATCTGAAAGGGCAGATAGCCGGAAAGACCGGGACGACCAACGACAACTCGGACGGATGGTTCATAGGCTACACCCCCACCATCTGCGCCGGAGTGTGGACGGGCGGAGAAGACCGTCAGATCCACTTCCAGTCCATAGCCTATGGCAGCGGCTCCAACATGTCTCTGCCGATATGGGGAATATGGATGAAGAAAGTTCTGGCCGACGGGACTCTCGGCATTTCCGAAAAAGACGCTTTCATAGCCCCTTCGGGAGTGACCGTCAACCTGGACTGCACAGGAGGGGACGAGGATACGAAGGCCCGTGAGGCGGATGCCGAAGAATATTATTTTGACTGAGATTTTTAATTATGGGAAAATACAAAAATATAGCTGTATTTTATGGAAGCGACTCTTCTGAATGGGAAGTGTCCTGCCGCAGCGGGGAATTCACCGCATCCAGGATTGACGGTTACAAATACAATGTCTATGAGATTTTCGCCCGTTTCGGGGAATGGCAGCTTGTCGCATTCCGCAAGAAAGATTCCATGAGGGTGACGTTTCTCGAAGGTGCCCGTCCTTCAGTGGACAAGAATGATTTCTCCGTCAATGTGTACGGAGAAAAGATCAAGCTGGATTACGCCTACGTGATGCAGCACGGAAGGCCGGGAGAGAGCGGCCAGCTCCAAGGTTACCTTGAGATGATGGGGATTCCTTACAGCAGCTGCAGCTCTTTCGTGTCGGCGATAGTGTTCGACAAATACTCATGCAAAAGCTATCTCAGAGGAGTCGATTTCGTTAAGCTCGCCCCCGATGCTTTCATACGCAAGGGTTCCGATGCGGATGCTTTTTCCGCCGCCGCGGTAGAGAAGCTCGGGTTGCCGCTTTTCGTAAAGCCCACGGACGGAGGGTCGAGTTTCGGGATTACCAAGGTAACGGAGGCGGACAAACTGTCTTTGGCCGTGAATTACGCATTCACCGAAGGTTCTACCGTCATCGTCGAGAAAGAGATAAAAGGCAGGGAACTGACCTGCGCCGCCTTTTTTGACGGAAGTCAGGTGAAGGCGCTCCCCGTAGTCGAAATCATCACTGAGAATGAATTCTTCGATTATGACGCCAAATACAACGGGCACAGCCGTGAGGTATGCCCGGCCGAGATTCCTGACTCTTTGAGAGAGAAAGTTCAGGAAGCGACCTGCAGGATATACGGACATCTCGGCTGCAAGGGACTGGTGCGTATAGACTACATAGCCGCCGAGGACGGGCTTTATTTCTTGGAGGTGAACAATATCCCCGGCATGACGAGTGCTTCCCTGGTGCCCAAGATGCTCAAGGCCGCCGGCCTGGACATCACGGAATTCCTGTCCTCCATCATAGAGAATTCATAGACTGTGCGGATTTCCGATTTTGTAAAAGAATCAGTTGTTTCTCTGAACGCGCTTTATCCCGAAAGGGAGGCGCGTTCCATTGTACTCATCCTTTGCGAAGCTCTGCTCGGGGTCAAGTCCTATACCTATGTCATCGACCCCGGCATGGTTGTCCCCGATGCCATGGAAGCCACCCTTAAAGAGGCCATGGCCCGTCTTTGCAAGGGCGAGCCTGTGCAGTATGTGGTCGGAAAGACCATATTCTACGGCAGAGAGTTCAAAGTGTCCCCGGCAGTGCTCATCCCGAGGCCGGAAACGGAGCTGTTGTGTTCGGAGGCCATACGTCTCGCGCGGACGAAGATTGGAGCCGGAAAAGAAAAAGTAAGGATTCTGGATCTGTGCACAGGCTCCGGCTGCATAGCCTGGACAATGGCGCTTGAAGTTCCGGCTGCGGACGTTATGGCTGTGGATATCTCCGGAGAGGCCCTGAGGCTGGCCTCGTCGCAGACATTCCCCGGAGAGAACGGCAGGGTGGCGTTCATACGGGCGGATGTTCTGGATGCCGTACATTTTCCGGATCTGGGCAAGTTCGACATTGTGCTTTCAAATCCTCCTTACATAATGGATTCCGAGAGGAAGGATATGAGAAGGAACGTTCTGGACTATGAGCCTCCGATTGCTTTGTTTGTTCCCGATTCCGATCCTCTCGTGTTCTACAGGGCGATAGCGAAGATAGCCCGTAAAACGGGAGCGGAGGGGATCGTTGAAATCAATGAACGTCTGGCCGGGCGTACAGAGGATGTTTTTCGTGGGGAGGGCTATGTCAAGCTGCAGACCATAAAGGATATAAATGACAGAAACAGGATCGTCCGGTTTTCATAAGCAATTGTCCTGATTGCAGTTGTGCGATGATTTTAAACTTAGCCGATTCAAATTGCGGACTTCGCCTTTTTTTCATTCTCTTTGCCGAAAAACAAAGAGATGAGAAGAATTGAAAACATTGCCGTTCTGCTGGCCTGTGCCTTGCTCACGTTGTCCTGTGACAAGGAATCCGTTGAAAAAAGGGAAAAGAAGCCCGAATTCAACCTGCGCGAAGTGGCTCTTCTGCTTTCCGCTCTTCCTGTGGAAAACGAACAGGTGAGGGAAGTGCACGATGCGGCGCGCTCATCGTCCGTCAACGGGTACGATGAAGAATACACCATGAAGGATCTGTTCACCCTGCCAGGAGCGGGCGTCGGAGATGCGGCAGGCAAAGCACCGAAAAAGTACGGCCGCCCGATGAAGGATCTCATAGCCGACTATCTGAAATCCGCTACCAAGGCGTCTGACATAGGTACGGGCATGTCCCCCGATGATTACATGGCCGCGCTGGCTTCTTCGGATGTCCAGATTTATTGGCCTTATTCTGAAAAATGGGACGGCAGGGAGATGCCGGTGGTAACTTTCGACCCGGGAGAAGGCTATGATTCCAATATAGGATACCGTCTGGCCGGAGGAGCTGTGGAAGAAGTGGTCGTTACGGAAGAGACTGCCATGACTTCCCCTGTATGGGTCGTCAACAGAAACAGCGACTCAGGTTTTTCTTCATACGAGATGCTCCGTCGGGGAAATACGGGAGGAGGAAGCATCAGGATACAGAAAGCGGCCGTGCCGGATGAAGAAGGTACGGCTCTGAAAACTCTGGTGCTCAAATCTTTCAAAGCAAAAAGAAGCTACGATCCGTGGTTTTCCGGAGCGTCGGAATTTTTTGTCAAATGCGGAAGCGTCGAGGATTTCTACGCAAGTACGGAGGCGGAGCTGAAACTTTATTCTCCGAGCATCACGGATTTCATGCTTGTAGTCAGGCGGGGAGATATCGGCAAAGAGATGCCGCTTGACATCGTTCTCGTATCGGAGTGGTCTGAACAGCTTGAGTCATGTGCTTTCATGCTGACCGAAGATGACGGAGGAAGCCAGACTTCGTGGAAGTGTGCGGCGGAGGTTAAGGTGAAATCTAAAACCTACGGATTTGATGTCAGCCTGCCTTTCCGTACCCGTGACGACATAGTCTGGAGAGGGCAGCTCGGCGGAAAGTATCTGGAGAAATATTCCGGGAAGACGGGACATTTCGGAGATGTGGATCTCAGATTCGACATTGTGGAGTAGCGTGCGGCTATCGTGAAAAATGTTTCGAAGCCGCGTCCAGCGCATCGTAGAATTCGCTGCCATAGACCTCCGTGATGGGCTCTTTCAGAAACTGATACACTCTGATTCCCTCTTTTTTTCCTTTTTTGAAAGCATCTGAGCAGATATCCCAGCGGTGCAGGTTCAGCGCATCCATGCCGTTCCTCAGTCTGGAAACCCTTATGGGGTAGAGGCGGCAGGATACGGGCTTGCGGAAGCTGCAATGTCCTTGGCAGAAAGCTCTTTCCACTGCACAGAAACAGGAAGTGCGACCTTGTGGATCTTTTTCGTAATGGATGTATGCGCAGTCTTCAAACCCTTTGCTTCCGACCTGTACGGATGTCAGCGGCGTAATGTCCAGACCTTCGATTTTCCGTGGGACCGAAACTACAGGCGTGACCATTTCTCCGTCCCTGTCAATCTGGAAGAAACCGTTTTCCTCCGCACTGGCCCGTCCTTCCTCCGTCATCAGCGGAGAAAAGCTTTCATAATTCTTCTCTATCTCTTCGGCTTCCTCTTCCTTCATGGGAGCGCCGCTGTCGCCTACGACGCAGCAGCAGCCTCGGCATCGGTCGTAGTCGCAGGCGAAAAACTCAGTGACTATCTCCTCCGATACAAGGCAGTTGCCGATCTGCAGGATGTCTCCGTGACTGTTCCCCTTCATCTTACAATTCTTCTTTTCACAGTACTCCTCTGTCGGCCTCGCCGTTCCCGTCATCTTCGCTGTTTTCTTCAGACTCGGTGTACGCCGAGTCTGAAGGCGGAATGATTTCCGTCGGCTCGGAACCCTCTGAAGAGGGTTCCGTTGACGTTCCGTCGGTGTTGTACGCTGATTCTTCAGCCCCTGCCGCATCGGTGCCTTCGCCTTCCGTTGCGCCGGAGTTTCCTGCATCGGACCCTTCATCCGTGCTTTCATCCGTTTCGGCCCGGGCGGAGCCGTCTTTTTCTGTTACGGCATCCTTTGCGAAATCAGGTATGCGTATGGCCGGAATGCTGCTCAGATCGATGGATGTGTCCGCCGGAACTGTGGCGTCTCCAAAAGGATAGGCCAGATTTCCTTCGGCCGGGCCCGGAACATCGATGTGCAGACTCCGCATGTCTTTGACGGGAACTTCCTGGAAGTCGGAGCTGCGGCTGCTTCTGACGATATATTGGGCTATGCCTCCTTTGGGAAGGTCGGTGATAATACGGTTGACATCGGCCCTGCTTACGGAAGCTATTTTCTTGTCGTAGTCCGAGACGAGGTCCTTACCGTATGAATAGCGCAGAGACAACATCCGCGACACTGCGGAGGGGTCGTTGAACCACGATTTGTAGTAGTTGGAGATCACGGCTTTGTAGGATTGCAGGGCATCCTGTGTGATGCCGCTTTTTCCGAGTGATGACAATGCGGCGCGAAGCCTGTCCTTTACAAGGTCGGCGGAGTCAAGTGGCATCATGGATGCCGGCAGGCCTGCGGCATCCGCTTTAGCGGCCACTATTCCGATGGTGAGATTCTCCTTCGGGAATATGCTGATTCTTGAGCTGAAATCCGCATTCCATCCGCATTCGGCTGCTGCGGACAAAAGAGCATCCTTTGCTGCAAGAGACGCGATGTATGCGGAAATGAAGTTCTGGGCGGTATAGTTTATGGGCGCCGTCGTTTCTATGCCGACTGCGGCTTTGTTGCCGTAGGACACGACGGTTTCTTCGGTTGACAGTTCAGCCGCGTTGCCGCGGAATCTTGATGAAAAACCTTTCTCGGTGTGTAAGGCGCCGAGATATTTCAGCAATGCTTTCTTTAAGCGTGCTTCCCCTATGTCTCCGGTTATTATAAGGACTCCGTCCCCGGCTCTGGAGAAGATGTCATCGAAATAGTTCATGGCTTTTCCGGGAAGGGATGCGTCCGGAAGGACTGCGCTCTTGTAGCCGGACAGCATGACTCCTCTGTTCATCATGCTGTCCAGTTTGGCTGCGACAGGGATGTCCTCGGCTATGCGCATCCTTTCCCTGTCCATGAATCTGTTGAATGCCGCCGGATCGGAAGCCCTGTCCCCGCTGATGGAAAGCAGCGCTTTCATGAGCAGATCGGCCTTGCTTGCCATGGCCATGCCATGGATGTTGAATTCCGCCGCGGATACTTCGGTTTCCATGCCTATCCCGTTGGAAAGCAGCATCTGCCTGAAGTCATCTCCGCCCATGCCTGCAATTTTGAAGGTTCCCAGCATTTCTCCTATGTAGGCTTCTTCTCCGGGTTTCAGGTCGGGGATTATGGAAAAACCGCTTTTTATCCGCCATGAATAGTTGAAGAATCCGTTGCCGGGGAGCTGCTTGTATATGACTTTCAGGCCGTTGGAGAAAATCCATACTTTTCCTCCGAAAAGAGGTTCGGGGTTTTCCGAGCGCAGCTTAAGTTTCCCGGAAGCTTTGCGCAGAGAGCTGGTATCCGCACCGTAGGCATGGCTTTGGCGCGAGCCTTTCTTGTCCCATGCGTCTTCGAATGTGTTTCTGAGCTGTTCGGCAGTATGATCATCGGTGAAGGTTTCGCAGGAAAGAGTCAGGTTGTCGGATCTGTCGATGAGGGCGGACAGGAAATTGTTGAATAGGCCGGCGGATGCCGCCGCATCCATCATCCGGTCGGAGAAAAAGCCAAGTTCGTCTTTGTCCGAAGCCAGGGATGCGCCGTAGAGAAACGCGGACACGCAGTTGTCCACATAGTGGGAGTTCTCTATCACGGCTTTGCCAAGTTTCGTGTTGTACATCAGGGCGAGTTCGTTCTCGATGTCGGCATATTCTTCGGGTGATACCCCTTCGCTGTCGAGGGCGGACAGCGTCTCGGCAAGGATCTCTACGGCTTTTTTCAGATGCGGACGGTCAGTGCTGACGGCAATCCTTACTTTTTCGGGACCGGGGCCTTTTCCGCTTCCGGTATAACTGTAGTCTATGGATGAAAAAGGTACGGTTTCATTGATCAGAGCCCTTGACAGCCGCCTCTTCAGTATTATGCCCAGATTGTCGGCATATCTTGACGTGACGAGAGGCAGCACGCTGGCCATTTCGCTCCTCGGGGTGCGCGGCGAGGCGTATTCGGCGCTGACGGAATTCCTGGTCCAGGAATGAAGGGCCTTGACTTTGAGCCCCGTGCTTTTCCATCCGGCTTCTTCGCGGTCGGACCTGCCCTCTTTTTTGCTTATGAGCATCGACAGCATGTCCATCTTGCCGCGGATTGCCTCGGGATTCACATCTCCGGAGACGATGATTGCCTGTCTGTCCGGGGTGTACAGTTCATCCATCCCTTCATTTGCGCAGCTGATTATGTCGAATGCCATGAGCAGCGTGGAGTCGACGGCATCCGGATGTCTGTCCTGGCTGATGTTTTCGAAGCGGTAGACAGTCGCATCGGAACTTATCTTTGCGAAACCGAAATCCGAAGGGAAAATCGCATTTCTGTCAAGAAACTCGAAAGGGGAGGAAGATGAAAAATGGCTGAGACCGTACAGCGCACTTCTCGTGCGCACCGTCACCCCGCCTCTGCGTTCCGGGCTTTCGTCCCCGTATCCGGCTTTCTGCACCAGCGCCACATCGGCCATGCCCTTGTAGGACGGGTTCGTAACAATGTAATATGTTATTCCGTTGGGAAGCGTCCCATGGTTTATGTTCTTTGCCGGAGGCAATGTCGGTAAATCCGCCGCCTGCGAAAATACCGTGACAGCCAATAGCAAGACAAAAGCAGAAATGCTTTTTGTGATAATGGATTTCATCTTCGGTACTCTATTTGTACAAAAATAAGATAATTTTGTTATATTTGTTCGGTTGGGCTGCCCGGAGCCGTGCTGCTCAGGTGTCCCCGGTAACACTGGAATAATAGAAAATCAAAAATATCAAATTATGAAAAAGATCTTACTTACACTTGCCGCAGTTGTCATGGCTGCCGGTTTTGTGAACGCTCAGGACCTTGCTACTGCCACGGAAACATACAACAATGCTGCCGAACTTCTGTCCATGGGGAAGAAAGCGGATGCGCTCGCATCTTTCCAGGAGGCTCTGAAAGCCGGAGAAGCGATAGGAGACGAGGCTTCCGAACTTGTGGCGAACTGCAAAAGCGTCATTCCCGACCTTACCCTTTCCATAGGCAAGGAGCTTTACAATAAGAAAGATTTTGACGGTGCATTGGCGAAAATCAACGAAGCTGTGGCCGTCGCCAAGGAATACGGCAACACCGAAGTTGCCGATGAAGCGGCTTCCCTCGTGCCTGTAATCACATCGGGCAAAGTGCTGACCGCAGGTACGGAAGCGCTGAACGCGAAGAACTATGCGGCTGCCGTGGAGAGCTTCAAGTCAGTGCTTGAAGCGGACCCCTCAAATGCCGTGGCCGCTCTCCGTCTTGTGCAGTGCTATACCAGCCTTGACGATATGGACAAAGCCAAGGAGGCTCTTGCAGTCGCCGAGCAGAACGGACAGGGCGAGAACGCGAAGAAAGTTCTTGGAAGCGCCCTTCTGAAAAAAGCTGCCGCCAGCCTCAAGGCCGGAAAGAACGCCGATGCTATGGCACAGGCCTCCGAGTCCGCCGAATATGTTCAGAATGCCCAGGCTTATCTTGTCGCCGGTCAGGCTGCCACCAAGCTTCAGAAGAATGCCGAGGCCATAAAGTATTATGAGCAGTATCTTGAGGCTGCCCCCACTGCAAAGAATGCAGGTGCGATAACCTTCACGGTGGCCGCTCTCTATCAGCAGGCTGGAAACAAGGCCAAGGCTTTGGAGAACTACAAAAAGATTCTGACTGACGCCACTTACGGAGCACAGGCCAAAGCTCAGGTGGACGCTCTCAGCAAATAATCTTTCGAGGCCTTCCTCTCCATGAGAGAATTGGAGCTGCTGGCTCCGGCCAGGAACATTGAAGTCGGCATCGCTGCGGTAGACAGCGGTGCCGATGCCGTATATATCGCCGGGCCGTCTTTTGGCGCGAGGCAGAATGCAGGCAATTCCGTAGAGGATATCGGAAAGCTGTGCGACTATGCCGCAAAATTCGGAGTACGGGTCTATGCGACCGTCAATACCATTCTGTATGACAGTGAATTGGAAGATGCTTTCGAGATGATGCTGCGTCTTCAAGGCGTAGGAGTTTCCGCATTCATCGTACAGGATCTTGCCGTGGCGGAGACGGCACGGAAAAAGGGGATAACCATACCTCTCCATGCTTCCACCCAATGCTCCATAAGGACAGTCGGACGTGCCAGGTTTCTTGAAGACATGGGTTTTTCCAGAATAGTTCTGGAGAGGCAGCTTCCGCTGGACAGGATAAGGGAGATAAGGAATGCCGTATCCGCTGAAATCGAATTCTTCATCCATGGTGCGCTGTGCGTATGCTACAGCGGAGAATGCTATCTGTCCGAATATCTTGCCGGCAGGAGTGCTAACAGGGGAGACTGCGTGCAGGCGTGCCGATCCTTTTATGACCTGGAAGATGAAACGGGAAAGGTCTTGGAGCGGAACAAGGCGTTGCTTTCGCTCAAGGATTTCAATCTTTCCGGACGACTTGCGGATCTGGCCGATGCGGGTGTGTGTTCGTTTAAGATCGAGGGCCGTCTCAAGGCGGAAACCTATGTGCGGAACATTACAAGGCTATATTCTTCGGAGTTGGACAGACTTGTCGCGGCTTGTCCGCAGAAGTACCGCCGTGCGTCATTCGGAAAGGTGTGCGGAGGATTCGGTCCCGATGCTTCAAAGACATTCAACCGCGGATATACTCAGCTGTACATTGACGGCCGCCGCGGCAGCTGGGCTTCCATGGACATGCCAAAGGGGAGAGGGGAGGAAATAGGCCGGGCGGCGGCCGTCGCCCCTTATGGCAGAGATTCACAGAAGGTGGAACTGAGGTTGCGTCCCGGAGTGTCCGTGTCCAACGGGGACGGCTTCGTATTCAGCAGCGGCGGAGAGATGTCCGGTTTCAGGGCCGATGTGTGCCGGGGAAATGAAATTATCTGCAGAAGACAACCTCGTCTGCGTCCGGGAACAACGATATACCGCAATCTGGACATGGAATTTGAAAAAGAAGTTTCCGCTCATCCCGGGAAAAGGAGAATACCTGTGAAGGTGAGCCTTGCCTTTCGCAAAGACGCGGAATATGTGCTGAATGTTTCGGCGGAAAGCGAAGACGGACGTAAGGTGGAATTCAGCTGCGGCTGCGGCAATGTGGCAGCCGACAACCGATCCCGGATGAGGGCCATGTTGGAAACCCAGTTCAGCAGAGAAAGCGGGATGTATTCTTTCGTCCCTGAGAGGATAGATGCCGACTCCTGCCCTCTCATGAAAGCCTCTGCCATGAATGCGCTGCGGAGGCGGATTGCGGATGCTCTGGATGCGGAACACTGCAGAACATTCCCTTTGAGAAATGCCGCCCCGTCCTTGTGCGGAGATGATTCATTCTGCGGCGAGGCGGTAACGTACAAGGCTGACGTGGTCAACTCCTGCGCCCGGGAAGTTTATCTCCGGAGAGGAGCGTCCGAGGTGGAGGAAGGGTACGAACTCTCGCACAAAAACACCGCCGAACTCATGCGGTGCAGGTACTGCATCAGATATGAACTTGGCATGTGCCTGAAGAAAAGGGATGTCGGATACCGCGGGCCTCTCTATCTTGTGAACAACGGGAGAAGGCTGCCGCTTGGTTTTGACTGCGATGAATGCGAAATGACCCTCAGGGCTGAGGATTATCGTTCCGCTCCACCTGCTCTATGAGCTTCATGGCCTCTTCGTAGTCTTCGGCCCTGACCTTCACTTCCACATTGTTCATGGCTTCGTTGATGCAGGGGTAGGACGATGTCTGTCCGAAAACCTGTGCCGGGATTCCGTTCTCCCTGAGCATTCCGGCTGTGATTTCCGCGCTCATGGGACTGTTGAACTTCAACACTGTCTTGAATTCTTCCATAGCTGCGAAAGATTATAGTTGCGTATTGTCCTGAAGGAACTTGTTTTCCAGGCCGTAGCACAGTCTGACGACATCTTTTCTGAGACCCTCCACGCTGAAGCCGGTGAAGCTGCGGGTCATGGTGATCCTGTCTTCGCACATGCGGCTCGCCCTGTTGACCTTGCTTTTCAGCCGGAAGGAAAGGTTCTCTCCCTCTTCTTTTTCGAGCCTGTATCCGTGGTCTTCCATGAAACTGACCACGCCGTCACGGATTTCTCCGTATGAACCGGGAACTATGGCTTCTTTGGTCATGAAACCGAAAAAAGGATAGGCTACGGCGAAAAGCATGAGCATTATCGCAATCTGCCACAGGGAGTCGTATCCGTTCTTGAACATTGTTTCGACATTGGGTTCGACCATTCCGAGCGCAACGAGAACCGCCATGATGATTATGATGATCGAGAGGAAGTAGAAGAAGTATTTTACCGCCCTTCTAAGGTACTGCATAGGTGTCGTTTTTAGAGTGTATGTGACAAATATAGCAAATTCCGAATAAATTGCTATTTTTGTCACCATTCAGAAACTTAAAACAAGATTGTCATGACGGAAGATCCACTCGAGCGCATTGCGCGCGAAGAATCAGAGAAGAAGAACGATGGCCTGAAAAAAGCCATATACATTCTTTCGGCAGTGTGTGTCATTCTGCTCGGGATATTGGTTTACAAGCAGATACGCCAGGCTCAAATAAGCAGGATGGTGAAGGAGGGCGGCGGCTCGGGTTCGGGCTCGTTCTATGAACTGGTAGAAGAGCTCAACGATGAGAAGAAGAATCTCGTCTCGGAACTTGAAAGCCTCCAGAGCGACTATGCCAACCTCTCCTCCGACTACGCCTCCATAAACTCCCAGCTCGACACTTCAAGAGCCGAAGTGGCGCAGCTCCTTGAAAAAATAAAGAAGACGGATGCGACGAACAGGGCGAAGATGCGCCAGTACGAAAAGGAGCTCGGAACATTGCGCAGCATAATGAGAAACTACATCGTGCAGATCGATTCGCTCAATACGCTTAACCATAAGCTTACCGCAGATGTGGCGGCTGCAAGAAAAGATGCCGAGGCGAGCAAGAAGGCGAACCGGGATCTCACGCAGCAGGTGGAAACTCTCAGCGGACAGGTGGCGGCTGGCTCCGTGGTCAAGGCGCGCGGCATTTCTCTGGCGGCATACAACAAGTCCGGCAAAAAAACCGACAGGAGCAGCAGGGTTGAGAGACTTATGGCGAGCATGAGCCTTGTGGAGAACGACCTGGCCCCGAAAGGCCCTATGACCGTGTATATCAGAGTCAAGGACCCGGACGGAATCATTCTCACCAACAATGTCAGAGTCTCGTTCGACTTCGGCGGAGAATCCATGGTGGCATCCGCTTCCAGGGAGATCGACTATGAAGGCAAGGAGGTTGAACTGAGCATATACCTCAATGACATAGGAGCATACGTCAACGGTATCTACACTCTTGAGGTATATACCGAACAGGCAAAGCTCGGGACGGCCGAGATGATGCTCCGATAGCGGATGATCTATATCCACATCCCTTTCTGCAAAAGCTTCTGCTCATACTGCGGATTCTATTCCGAAACCGTTGGACGGAGCGATGACGGAAAGTTTTTCTCCTACGCGGAGCTGGTGGCGGAGGAAGCCGTCCGTCGCAGGGATGAGATACTGAAAACCCTTGAAACTGATACTTTGTACATAGGAGGAGGAACCCCGTCGGTTCTTCCTCTGTCGTGTTTAAAGACTATGCTCGATGCCCTTCCGTACGGTCCTTATGAAGAATTTACCGTAGAAGTGAATCCGGACGATATTACGGAAAAGGGCGTGTCTTATGTACAGGAACTCAAATCTCTGGGAGTTAACAGAATAAGTATGGGCATACAGTCTTTTGACAATTGCGTGCTCAGGAAGATGCACCGCAGACACGATGCGGCCGGTGCGAAGCAGGCATTCAGGATTCTCCGGGAGGCCGGCATGGACAACATCGGCATAGACCTTATTTTCGGAATCTCCGGCATGAGTGATGACACCTGGGATAAAAGCCTGTACGAGGCGCTCCATTTAGGAGACAGCTGCGGCGGACCGCCACGGCATGTGTCTGCGTATCAGCTGTCTGTCGAGAATGGAAGTCTCCTTGAAAAGCAGATTGAAAAGGGCATTTACAAGGAAGCTTCAGACGAAGATTGCAGACGTCAGTATGCCATATTATGCGATCGTATGGCCGAAGCGGGGTACAGGCACTACGAGATTTCCAATTTTGCGTTTCCGGGATATGAAGCCCGGCACAACGGAGCATATTGGCGGGGAGTCCCTTATGTCGGATTGGGCGCGGGAGCTCATTCATTCGACGGTGGAACCGTGCGAAGCTGGAATGCGGAAATGGGAACGGACTGCCGCTATGAGCCGGAATACGAGTCTCTTTCGGACGAAGATGTCAGGGTGGAGCGGATAATGCTTGCTCTCAGGACTTCGGAAGGCATTGACGGAGCCTGGCTTCGGAAAAACGCAGTTCCCGGGTCGGTCGGCCGTTTGGTGGAAGAAGGGGCTCTGTGTGAAACGGGGGACAATATCCGTATACCGGAAAACCGTTTTTTTGTTTCCGATGAGATTATTCGGGAACTTATTTAAATATTCAGTATCTTTCGTAGCCGTTGCAGAAAGCGGCTTAACAGGAATAATAGACTAAAAACTGATAGGACCATGAACGAGTATTTTCAGAGACTTCAGGCAGTGCGCGAGCTCATGCGGAAAAGAGGCTGGGACGCTATTGTCATCACGGCATCGGACCCGCACAGCAGCGAGTATCCGGGTGCAAGATGGAAGCAGGTGAAATGGATGACCGGTTTCGCCGGAGAGTGCGGAGATATAGTGATAACCAAGGACCACGCCGGTCTGTGGACAGATACAAGGTATTTTATTCAGGCGAACAAGGTACTTCCGGGAACGGGGTTCGAGCTTCACAAGACCCGTGTTCCGGAACAGGTCCTGATACCGGAATGGCTCGCGAAGCATGCGTTCGCAGACAAGGAGGGAATGGTTGTCGTTGCAGTGGACGGCATGACTCAGACCGTTTCGGCCGTAAATGACATCAAGGGAGCATTTCTCGACGAAGGCAGGAAGGAAGACGATGAGGACAACGGATTCAAAATCGTGAACGCCCCCGATTTTATGGACGTCCTGTGGGATGACAGACCTTCCGTCCCGTCTTCTCCCATAATCACTCTCGGAGATGAATATACGGGCGAATCCCGCAAAGACAAGATTCTATGGCTCAGAAACTTCCTGATAGACAACAAATGTGATGCGATAGTACTTACAGCGCTTGATGAGATAGCATGGCTGCTCAATGCACGTGGTTCGGACGTGGAATACAACCCTGTGATCTATTCCTATCTGCTGGTCTCCATGGATGAGGTGAAATGGTTCGTCCGCAAAGGGCCCAAGTCCCAGATTGACGACAAGACGGCTGCCAGTTTCGAGGAAATGAAAGAGGACGGGGTCGAGCTTCTTCCCTACGATGACATTTCCATAGAGATAGCCGGACTTGCCGGAGATGAACATTTCCATAAGCTATACGCCGACCCTGCCACGCTGAACTATCATCTCTACAATATCATCAGGACAAGCCTTCCGGAGGATGCCGTCAAATTCGCAAAGTCTCCGGTCCCTCTGCGCAAATCCATCAAAAACAAGGTGGAGCTTTCCGGCATGGTAAAGGCTCACATAGAAGATGGCATCGCTGTGGAGAAATTCTTTTACTGGCTTGAAAACCAGCTAAAAAGCGGCTCCTATGTAGATGAATGGACCGCTGCTGAGAAGCTTCAGTCATATAGGGCACAGATTCCGGGATATATGGGGGACAGCTTTGAAACCATCTCGGCCTATGGCGAGGATGCCGCACTTCCGCACTATGTGACCCCGAGCGAAAACGCTCCGGAGATCAAGCGCCGCGGACTCTTCCTTTGCGACTCCGGCGGGCAATATCTGTACGGTACCACCGACATCACCCGCACGGTTCCCTGCGGCCCGTGCACCGACCTTGAAAAGGAGGACTATACCCTTGTGCTGAAATGTCATATCGACCTGGCGATGGCCATTTTCCCGAAAGGTACCTGCGGATGTCATCTCGACATTCTGGTCCGCAACGCTCTGTGGCAGAACAAAAGAAATTTCGGACATGGCTCCGGCCATGGAGTGGGATCTTTCCTGAACGTGCATGAAGGACCGCAGGAGTTCAGGCAGAACTTCAATTCATATCCATACGTGCCTGGAATCGTCAACACGAATGAACCCGGCTTGTATCGTGAAGGCCAGTTCGGAGTCCGCCATGAGAATGTGTTCATAGTCGAGGACGCCGGAACGAACGAATTCGGCACATGGTATCAGTTCAACACCATAACCATGTGCCACATCGACACTTCCGTCATCAGGAAGGAACTTATGAGCCCTCAGGAGATCAAGTGGCTGAATGACTATCACAAGAGGGTCTATGAAACCCTGTCTCCGCGTCTCAGCCCCGAGATTGCCCTGTGGCTGAAAGACAAGTGCACGCCTATATAGGGTTTCGCGAGGCGTACCTGAGGACTGGCAGCTATATGTTTTAATAAAATGCGAAGGCCGGCGGATTCAATCCGGCGGCCTTCGCCGATTTATGCACGATTCTGTCTGACCGGTCAGGATTATACTCCGGCCGGCAGTTGTCAGAAGCTGTAAGTGATGCCGATGCCGCAGACTACGCTTGTGCGGTAGAACTCATCCTGCCCGGGGACTTTGAGATTGTTGATGTCAAGCTTTTCCGCAAGACCGGGAATCACGGGAGCGAGCTGGCCGAGCAGAGGTGAAAGCTTGGAGGCTATCAAAGCACCGTTCCCACCGTAATCTTCCTGCTCTTTTGTGATGCGTGTGAAGAAGGTCTTGTATATGCCGGCTTCCAGCGCAAGCTTTCCGTTGAAGCGGTATTTGGCGCCGATTCCGCCCGATACGGAACTTGTGGTATAGCTCATGTCCGAAATGAATCTTGCATCGTTGCCGAAGCCGAAGGTGGAGGTGTTGGCTCCCATGCTCAGCGTAAGCTTGTCGTTCATGTCGTACTCGATACCTCCAAGTATTTCAAAAGAGTTGTGTTTCAGGTAGTTCTGTTTGTCGTTCATTCCAGTCTCATTGTTGTACTGTTTGGACTCCTTGTCGAAGTACCTGTTGAATCCGAGCGAGAGACGCAGGTTGTGGAATACCGAGTACTCCGCACCGAGGTTGAGGCTTCCGGGAATGTCCGCGGCCACTTTTTTGTCGTCATTGAACTGGGAAATGCCCGTGGTGTTCTCTTCAGTGTCATTCTCCAGGCGCACCCTTGTGTTGAACTCATATCGTGCGGTGAAGTTGAACTTTCCGGTCTTGTAATCTATGGATATGACCGGTGTCCAGGCTATGTCTTTCTGGTGTGCATCCAGGCCTTTGTCGCTTACGAGTCCTCCCACGGCATCTGTCGCCGTTCCCGCAGGGATTAGCCCTCCGGAGATTCCGGAAACGGCTGCTCCCAATACATTGGCTGCCGGCAGCATCTGTCCGCCGTACTGCAGCTGTATGTTCTTGAGGTATCCGTTGTAATAATTTGAAAGGTAATTTATGCGCAAACCTGCGGATATGCTGAGTGAAGGGAGTATCTTGTAGCCGAGGTTGAGCTGGCCGGAGAAATTGTACTGTTCTCCGGTGAGATGGATGTCGGCATCATATCCGGTAACGGTCTGTGCTCCCGACAGGTTGTTTATCAGAGCCGGAATCATGGCGATGGGGGCTTCAAACGAGCCGAGTCCCTCATCATATTTGGCTTTCCCTCCTCCGGAAACTACTCCGAAGTGGAAAGAACCGAAGACTTTGCCGTTCCTGTACGCCAGGTCCATATGGGGCAGGACCGGAACGAAGGTTTTGCCCGTGTATTTCTTGTAGGTTCTTCCGCCGTTGTCGATTCCGTATTTCAGAGGTTCGTAGGTGGAGGTCGTATGCCTGCGCTGCACGGCGGTCTGAATGTCAAAAGACAGATGCCATCCGTTGTCCATGAATCCGATGCCTGCAGGGTTGAAGTACGCGCTGTGCACCCCTATGGCTGCGTTCTGCGCCGGATTCCTCAGAAATGCCACGTTCTGGTTCGTGTTCGTCACGTAGCCTCCTGCGTTCGCCTGAATGGCGGCGGCGAATACTGTCGCCGCGATCAAAATTAACTTTTTCATTTGGTCGAATTTTTTCGCAATTGGTCGCAAAGTTATTATTAAACTGACAAATCGCAATTTTATTCGACCAAAATAACAATCATTGCCTGTATTACCGTTTCATGTTCTGCATATTATGCCGATAAACATATATGGCATATATGTCGGTCATGCTGATATGGGGGGCACATTGCAGCACGAAGGCCGGAAACTGCTGTCTCCGGCCTTCGTTATTTCAGTCTTCTGTCCGCAGCTTTACTCGTTGCCGACCTTGGGCAGCTTTGCAAGAGATTCCGCAATGGCTTCATCGCTGGGGATGACATCTGTCATGGTCCCGTCGTTGTATTGCTGGTATGCGGTCAGATCGAAGTATCCTGTTCCCGTTAGGTTGAATACTATGGTCTTGGCTTCGCCGCTTTCTTTGCATTTGAGGGCCTCGTCTATCGCCACGCGTATGGCATGGCTCGATTCCGGAGCGGGAAGGATGCCTTCCGTACGCGCAAACTCCACGGCGGCCTTGAACACCGAAGTCTGCTCGACCGCACGAGCCTCGAAGTATCCGTCATGATACAGCTGTGCGAGAACAGGGCTTATTCCGTGGAAGCGGAGGCCTCCTGCATGGTTCGCAGAAGGGATGAACTGGCTGCCGAGCGTGTACATCTTTGCGAGCGGGCATATCATGCCGGTGTCGCAGAAGTCGTAGGCAAATTTGCCGCGGGTAAAGCTCGGGCAGGATGCCGGCTCCACGCCTATGATTTTATAGTCGGCTTCTCCTCTCAGCATTTCTCCGAAGAAAGGAGACGCGAAACCGCCGAGGTTGGACCCTCCGCCTGCGCAGCCGATGAGTATGTCGGGACGGATGTCATATTTCTCGAGGGCCTTCTTGGTCTCGAGGCCGATAATGGACTGGTGCAGAAGGACCTGATTCAGCACAGAGCCGAGCACGTAGCGGTAGCCCTGGCTTGTGACGGCGGTTTCCACTGCTTCGGAAATGGCGCAGCCGAGCGATCCTGACGTACCGGGATGGTCTGCGAGAATTCTTCTTCCGACTTCCGTCGTAGTGCTTGGCGAAGGAGTCACTTTGGCCCCGTAGGTGCGCATTACTTCGCGGCGGAAAGGCTTCTGCTCATAGGAAACTTTTACCATGAACACTTTGCAGTCGAGGTGGAAATATGCGCATGCCATGCTGAGGGCCGTGCCCCACTGTCCGGCGCCCGTTTCCGTAGTCACTCCTTTCAGCCCCTGCTTCTTGGCGTAATATGCCTGGGCTATGGAGGAGTTCAGCTTGTGCGAACCGGAGGTATTGTTTCCTTCGAATTTGTAATAGATATGCGCGGGTGTCCCCAGTTCCTTTTCAAGAAAATAGGCTCTTACAAGAGGAGACGGACGGTACATCTTGTAGAACTTCTGGACTTCGTCCGGAATATCGATGAATGCGTCAGTGTTGTTGAGCTCCTGCCTGTTGAGTTCTTCGCAGAAGATCGGGTTCATTTCTTCTACCGAGAGGGCATGACCGTCGGCCGGGCTGATCAGAGGGGCCGGTTTGTTTTTCATGTCCGCACGGACATTGTACCAGCTGGTGGGGATTTCATCCTCGCTCAGATAGATTTTGTAGGGGATTTTCTCGCTCATTTTTCGTGGCTGTTTTTAACACGGCATAAAGATAGTAAAAATACATTTCCCCGACTTCCGGATTCTCAATTTTTGTTTTTGCACATCCGGCAGCCTCCGTCTTGCTGCTCAATGAAAATGTAGATTGTCCTTTTGTGGAAAGCCGCGTCCTTTACGACGGAATCTTCACCCGTCAGGAATAAAAAAACTGCTGCGTAAGCGTAGTCACTTCTGCAGCAGCAATATATTGTGAAAAAACAATTTGCGTCTGTTATGCCTGGATGAAGGAGTTGACGGCTACCGCGACGAACATGAGGCAGATCAGGGTGGCGACTATGACACCGATGACCTTAAGCCTTTTCATCCAGATGGAACCTGACCAGCCGACAGTCTGGAACATGCTCCAGAAACCGTGGCAGAGATGGAACCACAGGGCAATGAACCAGATGACATATACTATAAGATTGAAGGCGTTGCCGAACACCGTGGTGAGAAGGGTGTAAGGGTTCTCAGCCTCCGCACCGCTGAATTCCTTCAGCTGCATGTGCGCCCAGAAATGGGTGAGGTGGAAGAACAGGATGCCGAGGATTACGATTCCGAGCACGAGCATGTTTTTGGAGGACCATGAATCGGCTTTCGCCTTGCTGGCCACCTCGTAGCGTTTCACACCTCCGCGGGCTTTCAGATTGTAGTATGAAAGGTATATGCCGTAGATGATGTGGATGATGAAGCCGAGGGCCAGAATAGGAACCATTATGGTAATTATGGGCGTGGACATGAAG
>CAYWPV010000017.1:0-24625 GCA_964460265.1 uncultured Muribaculaceae bacterium
AAGCGCAGGAAGAAAGAGAGGTACATAAACGCCATCCAGAAAGAACTCATGGCCAGGTACGAACCCGTCCTAAGAAAGATGACCGTATCCCAGGGAAAGCTGCTGATAAAGCTGATCGGACGGGAGACCGGGCTTACCCCATACGAAATAATACACGACTACAAAAACGGGGCGGCCGCTAACACATGGCAGGCGATAGCCAGACTGTTCGGCGGCGACCTGAAAAAAAGATATGACCCCTCAGGAGAGGACAAGGACACCGAATATCTCGTGAAGAAATGGGAGGAAGGACAGTACCAGGCCCTGTACATGTCGGTGTTCGGCAAGCCTCCGCAAATACCGGTGACAGACCCTGATTACGGTGATGCTAAACGACAGACAAAGTCTCGCCGTCAAAAACAGCGTAATGCGAAGACTCCATCCAATCCTTGAGAATCACGAAATCCGAACCCTCGGGGAGCCTGAGCCTTACCGAAGTGTGATAATGTCCGAAAATGAAGTAGTCCACCCGGCGCCGTGAAGCTATGGCCTCGCAATAACGGTAAAGGGGTTCGGACGCGCCCTTGAAAGCGTAGGGAATGTTTTTGGCCAGCCGGCTGTTCCGTGACCAGCCTTTACCCAGTCGGAAGGCTATCCAGGGATGAAGCGTGGAAAACAGAGACTGAAGGAATCTGTTGTTGAAACCCCATTTCATGAGTTTATACAGCTTCATGCCTTTGCCGAGTCCGTCTCCGTGTCCAAGACAGAAGACCTTTCCTCCGATTTCACTTATGTACGGCTGCTTCAGCACTCTCATCCCAAGTTCGGTGAAATAGCTGTAGCACCATGCATCATGATTGCCCGGGAAAAAATACACCTTCACTCCGGCATCCATGAGATCGAGCAAGGCAGCGAAAACACGCACATAGCCACGTGGAACCACATCCCGGTACTCGTACCAGAAATCCCAGATGTCGCCAAGGAGATAAAGGGAATCCGTCCTGTCCGGGGGAACGGATTTGAGGAAGGAAACAAACCTTGCCTCCCGGTCCTTCATGTCATGGACATCAAGCCCGAGATGGACGTCCGATACGAAATATGAGAGGCTTCGTGCCGTCATGCGCTATAGAAAGACGAAAATCAGGACGGCGGCCAGAACGCAGTAAAGAGAGAACCAGGAGAGCTTTGCCCTGCGGACAATCGCGACCATGGCTTTGCAGGCGAAAAGGCCCGAGGCAAAAGCGGCCAGAGCCCCAAAAAGCAAAGCTGTCGTTCCCACGCCGCATTCGGCTGCAGAAGCGCCTCCAGCCATCTCAAGCAAGGACAGGCACTGTTCGCCGATAATCGGGACCAATACCATGAGGAAGGAAAACTGCGCCATGACATCGCGCCTGACTCCGCAGATGAGTCCCGTGGCGATGGTGGTCCCGGAGCGGGAAAGTCCCGGAGCGACAGCAAAAGACTGCCCGACCCCCACGATTAATGCCTGGAGATATGAAATCCCGTTCCTGTAGTCCGCCGCCCCGGCCTTTTTAGGCGCGAGGGACAGATGGTCGGAGAGAAAAAGCAGAAACGCGGTGACAAGGAGGCATACCGCCACCGTGTCGAGATTGTCTCCGAACAAGGTCTCTACTTTGTCCTTGAAGAAAAGCCCCACGACCGCTATCGGAATCATGGAAACGATGAGCTTGCACACATAGTCGGTCTCATCGTTATATTTGAATCTGAACAGTCCTTTAAGAAGAGCCAGAATCTCTTTCCGGAAGACCGCTATAGTGCTGACCACCGTAGCGAAATGGACAGTCACCGTGAAATCCAGAAATCCTTCAGGATCGGCACCGACAAGTTCCCTGAAAATCATCAGATGGCCGCTGCTGCTCACAGGCAGAAATTCGGTCAGGCCCTGGACTATGCCGAGGACAATCGCTTGCCACCACTCCATAGCTACCTGTCTTTTTTAGGCAGCCTCATGACGGCGACCACCTCCATCACTATGCCGCAGATTATCACCACGGGCGCGACATAGAGCCTTCTGAAGCTGAACATCGCGGTATTGAACACGGCGGGATCCTTGCTGCCCCCTCCCGACAGGAGCACATAGCCGACAATCATGACGGCTACGCCCGTAATCATCAGCATCAAGCCCTTGCGGGTTATCGGCATCATATTTTTTTCTTCCATTATCTATGAATATAACTCGTCTTTGTCCATTGCAACAAGCCTGCCTATCACGAAATACGTGCTGAGCACGCAAATCAGGATGCCGGCGGCTACCACGATACCTATGACCATCAGCAGATGGTCGAGCCTGAATATTTCAAACAGTCCCGCAAACTGGGCCTTGATGAAATACAGCATGGCGACTATCATCACTATCGCGATCATCGAAGAGAACAGGCCCATCAGCGCCGCCCTGAGCAGGAAAGGCCCGCGTATGAAGGAATCGGTGGCACCCACAAGCTTCATGGTGTGGACTATGAAGCGCCTGTCATAGAAACTCAGCCTCATAGTATTGTTGATCAACACGAAAGAGATGAACATGAGCACGGCTATGAACACGATTATCACCAAGGTAATCTTTCCGAGGTTCGCGTTAAGGGACTCAACCAGCGACTGCTGGTACACCACTTCGTCCACAAGAGGTGAACTTTTTATCTTTTTCTCAACGACCTTTACGCTGTCCGCCGACACATAGGCGGCATTGAGAGTCACGTTTATCGAGATCGGAATGGGCGACGTCTCGAAAACCTCGAGAAAATCTTCGCCTAGCAGATTCTCCATTTCCCTTTCTCCCTGCTCCCTGGAAATGTATTCCGTGCCGCGGATGCAGGGGAGGGAATTAAGTTCCGCCTCATAGGCAAGGGCCTCGGACTCCGTCACTTCCGGGTTGAGCATCACTCCTATGGTCATGTTTTCCTTGAAATAGTCGGACACGCTGCGGGTGTTGACCAGCATGAGACTTCCGACTCCTACGAGGAAAAGGACGAGACTGATGCTCACAAGCGACGAAACATAGGCGCCCGCGATTCTCTTTTTGATTATTTTATTTTCCTTTCCGGCCATTCTATCGCAAAGATAATGAATAAAAAATATTTCAAGAATTTTCACTAACTTTGTAGTCTTAAGGAGTGTAAAATATATGGGAGATAACGCTAAGAGAGTACTGTTCGTCAATTCCGAGATTTATCCTTACCTGCCCGAAAGCCACGAGGCGCACATAGGCAGATACCTTCCTCAGGGAATCCTTGAAAGGAAGAAGGAAATCCGTTCGTTCATGCCCAGATACGGGTGCATAAACGAGAGGAAGAACCAGCTCCACGAAGTAATCCGTCTGTCCGGCCTGAACATAGTCATAAATGATGTCGACAGGCCTATGGTCATAAAGGTGGCATCCATTTCAGCCGCACGCATGCAGGTCTATTTCATAGACAACGACGACTACTTCAAAAGAAAGCGCACCTACTCCGATGAGAACGGGGTGTTTTACGCCGACAACGCGGAAAGGGCAGTCTTTTTCGCAAGAGGCGTGCTGGAGACCGTCAAGAAACTGCGCTGGGCTCCCGACATAATCCATTGTCACGGATGGATCTCGCACATCGTGCCCCTTTTCCTCAAAAAGGCGTACAAGGACGATCCCATCTTCGCGTCCAGCAAGATTGTGCTGTCTCTGTACAATGACACGCCCGATGCCAGGTTCTCCGATGACTTCAGCAAGATATCCATGTTCGGCGGAGTCTCCGCAGAAGACGTGAAACTGCTTGAAGACCCCACTGGCATAAATCTTGCGAAAACAGCTGCCTTGCAGAGTGACGGCATCATCCTGTCCGACGACAAAGTCAACGGCGAAGTGGTCTCGTTCTGTGAAAAACTGTCCGTTCCAATGCTCAGATACAATGGGCAGTCCATGGAGGACGGCAGCTGGATTGATGAGTATAATTCTTTTTACGATCAGCTTTAAGCAATGAATTTCCGCTTTTTGAGCATAGTCGGATTTTGCGCGGCCGGCATTTCGTCCTGCGTAGATATCAACAACAGCCTCGGTTCCGACTTTCTGGCCAAAAATCAGCAATATGAAATCTACACGGCCGAATTTCCGATAGAAGACATCCGCATGGAAAACCCCGATGAGCTTTCGGGAGTCAGTTCGTACCGCTTTACCATAGGAGCCGTAAAGGACGACCTTTTCGGGCTCACGACAAGGTCCTCATGCTTCACTCTTGTCCCCGTACAGAAGACTCTCGATTTCGGAAAAGAAGGCACGAGAGTTTTCAAACAATTCCACTTCTCGGCCCCCATGGACACGGTATCGTGCGAAAACGCGAACCAGCGGCACATAATACAGAATGTCAACGTCTATGAAGTTTCGGAATATGTGGACCTGTCCAAAGCGGACCAGACCATAAGGCACGGCACTTCCAGGATAACCAAAGCCGTCCCCGTATATGACGGAGGGGACTCGCTGTCATTTGATTTCTCGGAAGAATTCGCCCTCAAATACATGGGGATCAGGAGCGGGGATCTGGACAGCATCGCGACTTATTCCAGAAGATTCCCCGGAATATACCTTGATGTCGACGCACCTTCCGGCAACGGAGGAAGGATCAACATGTTCAAGCTTCCGATAGACGTTTCGAACAGCTACATATACGGAAGCTACGCAGCCTTGAAGTTCAGCGCGGAATACGAAGGAAAAGGGGTAGTGGACACCACTTTCTATTTCACGCTCGGCAACCTTGACCTATACGACTTCGCCAATGTAACTTCCACTTCCGTGTCGGATTACCCTCAGGCGGCATACAACATGAGTTCAAGCGAATCATCCGCAATGGCCGGAGCGGCAGGCGAAAGATTCTACATGGAAGGCGGAAAAGGACTTAAACCCGTGATAAAAGCATCGGCATTGAGAGAAAAGCTTCTGGAAGAAGTTTCCAGACACGGAAATCCCGATGAGATAATCATCAGCAAGGCGACGGTGAAACTGCCCTTCGTCTTCCCCGAAAACTACGAAGACATGGTGTTCTATCCGACCACAATGAGCCCTACATGCAGGATAGAGGGCAGTGACGATTCCGTGACTTTCGGAAACCTTACGGATTCAAGCGTCTCCACAGAGGATCAGGGCGATGTCAACAGGTCAACCTGCGTATATGCCCCGGATATAACGCACCATACGCAGCAGATCATCACCCTCTCCGACATAAGCAAAATCAGCAACTACGACATCTGGTTCCTTCCCATAGCCGTGGAAACGGTAACATCCACAGCGACATCCGAACAAAACAGCGACTACTCGGATTACCTTCAGCAGCTTGCTTACGCCAGCTACTACAACAGCATGTACGGCGGATACGGAGGTTATGGCGGATACGGAGGCTATGGCGGGTACGGAGGCTATAACAGCTACAGCAATTATTACGCTTATGCCATGATGCAGCAGATGGCATACTCCAGTTCGTCTTCTTCTGAAGAGAAACTGTCCATGCTGGATCTCGGACGGTTCTACAAAGCGGAATTCTACGGACCGGCCGCAACAGGAAACAAGGTGCCGACTTTCTCCATAACTTACGCGGTACCTGTAAAATAGCGGCATATAAATAAACAAAAAAGCGGCCCCGCCGGAAAGGTGAAGCCGCTTGGAATATTTTCTTCTTTTACTTGCTGTTGACTTTGCTTTCAACATAGTTTACAGCATCTGCTACAGTAGCGATACCGCCGGCGTCCTCATCCGGAATCTTGATACCGAATACACGCTCGAACTCCATGATAAGCTCAACAGTGTCAAGAGAATCTGCGCCAAGGTCATTGGTGAAGTTCGCGGACTCAGTAACCTCTGAGGCCTCGACACCAAGCTTGTCAACGATGATGTCTCTCACCTGCTTTAGAATTTCCTCATGTGACATAATAGATATTTTTGTTTATGTTAATAATACACTTATTTCTCAGGTACTTCTCCCCTAACAAGGGAAGAACTTTGCAAAGTAAGTAAAAAAATCCTATAAATAAAAGACTTAGGACGAAAAAGAACTTAAACGCTTTCATCCGGACGGCTCAGTCCAAGCCAGATACGGAGACCGTTCATCGAGTTCACAAGGTAAAAGGAGTATTTGATTATGTAGATAAGGGCAAATGAAGAATCGGCCCCTGAGGCATAGCTGAACGACCACATGACTATGGAAGCCACATTAACCCCTATCCAGAAAAACCACTGTTCCATGTAGGCGGCAGACATGAGCCACTGGCCTGCGATATTGCACACGAAAGCCACCGCATCGAAAAGAACAGCCCATTTTATGATATTCTCTGCCGCGGAACGGTCAAATGAGGAGATTACGGCATAGCTGACAGCCGATCCGGCAATGAGAAAGAACAGGGAAAACAGCCGCTGACCGGATGTCTGTCTTCTTGCCCGGAGTTTTTCTCCCGAACGGGCCGCTCCACGTTTCTTCCACTGGAAAAAGCCGACGAACTGCATGGGTACGAAATAAAGGAAATGCAGGACGGAATTGCCGAGCCCCGCTCCTCCGGAATACCAGTTGAAGAGGCAGACGACTCCATAGATGGAGACATCCAAGAGGCTGAACAGAAAAGTCAGAATCATACCGTTGGCCGAACAGACGTTGGCCAGCACTCCCGCCAGAGAGCCGAATGCGGATATGAGAAGCAGAGCCTTACCGCTCTCCGAAGCGGACATTTTAAACGCAGTCGTTGCGACCATAGCGGCCGTCATGCCCGCAAGAATGAAAATATTGAACCAGAAATTGAAATCTTTGGGTTTCATCGGGAAAGGTTTAGATAATCATGGATACGGGAGGCAAGCTTGTCATTGCCGAGGAAATCGCTCAGATCCGAAAGAGAAACGCCGGCTATGCGGGCCACGCTGCCATAATGCATCAGAAGCCTCTGCTCCGTCTTTTCACCTACTCCTTTTATCTCTCTCAGAGCAGACTCCACCTGTTCCTTGCTGCGCAGATTGCGGTGGAACGTTATCCCGAAACGGTGCGCTTCATCCCTTATCTGCTGCAGCAGCTTGAGCGCCCGGGAATTTCTGTCTATGAACAGGGGATATGGATCTCCTACCCGTATCACCTCCTCCAGCCTCTTGGCCAAGCCGATGACCGTCAGCTTGTCGGTAAGGCCGAGCTCGGCAAGAGCCTGCCATGCGAAATCCAACTGCCCCTTTCCTCCGTCAATTACCACAAGCTGCGGCAAATCTTCCGGATTTTCGGCAAGCATCCTCGAATAGCGGCGGTTCACGACTTCCTTCATGGACGCATAATCATTGGCACCTATGACGGTCTTGATTTTGAACCGCCTGTAGTCCTTTTTGCTCGGAACACCGTTCCTGAACACGACGCAGGAGGCTACCGGGTTTGTTCCCTGAATGTTGGAATTGTCGAAACACTCCATGTGTACAGGCAGCACTGACATGCCCAATGCCTTCTGCAGTTCTTCAAGTACCTTGCGGTGATATTCTTCCGGATTGGTATGCTCCCTCTGCTTCAGGGAATTGAACCGCTGTTCCTTGGCGTTTCTCGTTCCGAGCTCCAACAAGGCCAATTTGTCCCCTGCCTTCGGAATGCGGAAACTGACATCTTCAATTTCGACATCCGGAAGGAAAGGCACGATTACTTCTCCGGAAAGCTTCCCGAATTTGGATTCAATCTCGGCTATGAAACTGCTCAGTACCGCAGAAGGGGTTTCCTCGATATTGAGCCGGAACCCCAAATTGAGAGACTGGACGATGGCTCCTCCTCTGATTCTCATAAAATTGCCGAAAGCTTCGCTCTCATCCATGACCAGCGCAAATACATCCGCGTCACCGATACTGTTATTGGTTATTATGGATTTTCCATAATGCTTCTCTATAGCCTGCATCTTATGCTTGTACACCTCGGCATGTTCGAAATCAAGCCTGGAGGAAGCATCCTCCATAAGCCGCCGATAGTGCTGCATCATATCCCGGCCTCCTCCTTTGAGCATGGACACGACTTCGTCTATGTAGCCTCTGTACTCCTCAACGGAGATGGCTCCTATGCAGCATCCTCTGCAACGCCCTATATGGAATTTCAGACAGGGACGGAATTTTTTTCTCAAAATGGCATCGGAGGTTATCTTGAGAGAACAGGTACGCAGGGGATACAGATCGGTGAACAATTCCAGAAGGCTCCTGGCATGGATAACACTGCTGTAGGGGCCAAAGTAACGGGATCCGTTCCTGACGACACGTCTCGTGAGGAAAACTTTGGGATAATCCTCTTCCGTCACGCATATCCAGGGGTAGGTCTTAGAGTCTTTGAGCAGTATGTTGTATTTGGGTTTGTACTGCTTTATGAGATTGTTCTCCAACAGAAGCGCGTCTGCTTCGGACGACACTACACTGAACTGGGCATCGGCTATTTTGGATACAAGGACTCTCGTCTTCCGCGTAAGCCGGTCCGGGGAGACAAAATATTGGGCAACTCTTTTGTGCAGATCCTTTGCCTTGCCCACATAAATCACATTCCCCGCAGAATCGTAGTATCTGTAGACTCCGGGGGAATGTGGGAACAGTTCTATTTTTTCTTTGACGGTCAAGCCGGGACTGACTTATCTGACGTACTCGGAGACGGCCTTCTCTATGTCACCTCCGCGGAGATCTCTCTTGAGAATCGTACCGTCCGGACCGACGAGAATGATGTGGGGAATACCCTGTATGCCATAGATGTCGGTCGCGATTCTCTGGGTATTGATCATGTGGTTCCAAGGAAGCCTGTAAGCAGCCGCCGTGTCCAGTGAAGCCTGAGGCTGATCCCAGACGGCAACGCTGAGGACATCGAATTTATCTCCGTGATACTTTGCATAGACATTCTTCAGATTCGGTATTTCCGCCTTGCAGGGGCCGCACCAGCTCGCCCAGAAATCCACAAGCATGTACTTGCCGTTGCCCACGTAATCGGAGAATTTCTCCACATGACCGGGCGTGGTCTCCACTTCGAAATCAGTGAATTTCTTTCCTTCGGCAGTATTGGCCTTGGCCTGAGAAACTTTCTTCAAGGAAACGATGAAATTACTGTTCTGCAATTCGGGAGCAAGAGATGAGATTACGGATGTGAGTTCATCAGGGCTCAGATAATTGTAAATGTCAGACAAAGCGGCAACGGAAACATAGTTGTCGAGGTTGGAGTTGATGACTTTTTTTGTTTTCTCGAGGAATTTGTCCAGTTCCTCATTGTAGGACGCCTCGGCGACACTGTCCTTTTTATCCTGCGGAATGGATGCGTCCGCCTGAATCTCACTTATTTTCTCCCTGAATGTCCGGACGAAGTCCAGATTGCTCTTCCTGTAGTCCGACAGAGTCTGACATGCACCACCTTTGACGGAAGATACTGCCAAAGGAGTATCCTCGGTAAAATTCACGGAGACTTTCGAACCGTCAGAGATGAAACTGACCGTGCCCAAGTCCGTACGGACAAATGAAACGGCTGTAAGATTGACCGGGAGAGCGATGCTGAAAGAGCCGTTTTCAGCGGAAATCACAGTGTCCTTGTCCGCGATCGAAACAGTTACGTTCCCTTCATAGTCGGAAGGGAGCATTCCTGTCAGAACGGTTTCTCCTTTCTTGCCGGAGCAGGAGACAAGGCTGCATACGGCCAGTACCGCGATGGCGTAAAAATTTAATTTCATAAGATTAGTTTAGCTATAAATTTAAATAGGTCTGCCGCGGGCCTTCCCGCAGCAGACCGTAAATATCGGAATCAGTCTTATTCTGACTTTTCAGCTGAGTTCTTGCGCTCGCGGCGACCTCCGCGGCGGCCTCCGCGATCACCGTTGCGGGAGCCTCTGCCCTGGCCCTGAGGCTGGGCGGCCGAAGCGGCTATGCCGGCGTTCGGAGAGAGATCTTTCTTGCCATAGACTTCGCCTTTGCAGATCCAAACCTTGATGCCAAGGCATCCTACCTTGGTGTTGGCCACTGCAAGAGCATAGTCGATATCGGCGCGGAAAGTGTGGAGAGGAGTACGTCCTTCCTTTATCATTTCCGAACGGGCGATTTCAGCGCCGCCGATTCTGCCGCTTATCTGAACCTTGATGCCTTCGGCTCCTACCCTCATGGCAGTAGCAATCGCCATCTTGATGGCTCTTCTGTAAGATACGCGGCCCTCAATCTGACGGGCGATGGAGTCAGCCACGATGCGTGCGTCGACCTCGGGTTTCCTGACTTCGAAGATGTTGATCTGAACATCTTTCTTGGTAACCTTCTTGAGCTCGTCCTTGAGCTTGTCGACTTCCTGACCGCCCTTTCCGATGATGACTCCAGGTCTTGCGGCCTGAATCGTAACGGTAATGAGCTTGAGAGTTCTCTCTATCACTATCTTGGAGATGCTGGCCTTTGCAAGGCGGGTCTCCAGATACTTGCGGATCTTGTAGTCTTCAGCGATTTTCTCCGCATAGTTGCCACCAACCCAGTTAGAGTCCCAACCGCGGGTGATGCCTATTCTGTTGCTGATCGGATTAGTTTTCTGTCCCATATTTATGCCTCCACTGCTGTTGGTTTCCTGACATCAAGAATAACGGTGACGTGATTCGAACGTTTGCGGATACGTCCGGCTCTTCCCTGAGGACAAGGACGGATTCTCTTTATGGTACGACCTTCATCAACCATGATAGTCTTGACATAGACGTTGCCGTTGTCAAGTTCTTTGCTGCTCTCGGGGTTTTTGGCCTCCCAGTTTGCCACCGCGCTGCGGATTAGCTTCTCCAGACGGATCGAAGGAGCCTTCTTGGAGAATTTGAGGAGATCGAGAGCGTGATTGACTTCCACACCTCTTACAGTGTCCGCAACAAGACGCATCTTTCGCGGTGAAGTGGGAATGTCATTCAACTTTGCTATAGCCGTAGCTTTTTTTGCTTCCTTGAAGCCTTCAGCCATCTGTCTTTTACGCTTTCCCATATTACTTCACTGCTTTATTGTTACCTGAATGGCCTCTGAACGTGCGGGTCGGCGCAAATTCGCCAAGTTTGTGGCCTACCATGTTTTCAGTGACATAAACCGGAATAAACTTGTTTCCGTTATGAACTGCGATCGTATGGCCAACGAAGTCAGGAGAGATCATGCTTGCGCGTGACCATGTCTTGACCACTTCTTTCTTCTTGCTGCCATCATTCATAGCAAGAATTCTTTTCTCCAGAGCTTCCTGGATATATGGACCTTTTCTTAATGAACGACTCATAATCTCTAAAGTTTTATTCCGTTATTTCTTTCTTCTTTCAATGATGAACTTATTTGAAACAGCCTTAGGATTACGTGTCTTGTATCCCTTTGCAGGAAGTCCTTTACGTGAACGGGGGTGACCTCCGGAAGCACGGCCTTCACCGCCGCCCATCGGGTGGTCAACAGGGTTCATCACAACACCTCTGTTGTGAGGACGGCGTCCGAGCCAACGGCTGCGGCCGGCCTTTCCCGATGATTCCAAATTGTGTTCAGGATTTGAAACTGTACCCACAGTCGCACGGCATGTCACCAGTACCATTCTGGATTCACCTGAAGGCAGGCGGAGAACCGCATAGTTGCCTTCGCGCGCGGCGAGCTGAGCGAACGTGCCGGCGGAACGGGCCATCGCGGCTCCCTGACCGGGACGAAGTTCGATGTTGTGGATAAGAGTACCTACCGGAATTTCACTGAGAGGAAGAGTGTTGCCGACCTCCGGCGCAACACCGGAACCGGACGCTATCACCTGACCGACCTTGAGTCCGTTAGGTGCAACGATATATCTCTTCTCTCCGTCTTCGTATTCTACAAGCGCGATACGGGCGCTGCGGTTAGGATCGTACTCGATTGTAAGAACCTTTGCGGTGCAGCTGTCCTTGTCGCGGCGGAAATCGATTATACGGTACATTCTCTTGTGGCCGCCGCCGATATAGCGCATGGTCATCTGACCTGTGTTGTTGCGGCCGCCCGTGCTCTTGAGAGGTTCAAGCAGAGCCTTGTAAGGCTTCTTGCAGGTAATGTCGTCAAACGAGCTGATTACCTTATTTCTCTGACCAGGAGTAACTGGTTTGAATTTTCTTACTGTCATAGCCTGATTCCTCCTTAGATGTTACTGTAAAAATCGATCTTGTCGCCTTCCGCAAGAGTGACATACGCCTTCTTGAAGTGATTCATGCGACCTGTAAGCATCCCGGCTTTGGTGTAGCGGGATTTTCTTTTGCCGTGGTAGTTGAGCGTGTTCACGTTCTCTACGGTGACGTTGTACATCTGCTCTACCGCAGCCTTTATCTGAAGCTTGTTGGCACCACGGTCGACGATGAAACCGTAACGGTTCAGCTTCTCGCCCATCCCCGTCAGCTTCTCGGTAATTATTGGCTTAATTAAAATTCCCATCTCTCAGACTTTTTTAGCGGTTAACTCTTGAAGAGAGGATGTCCTGTACTCCGTCGACGAGAACCAAAGAATTGGAATTCATGATGGAATAGGTGTTGATTTCGTCAACCGAAATAACCCTCACCTCAGGGAGATTGCGTGATGAAAGATAAATGTTCGCGGAGTTTTCCGGAAGAACGAAAAGGACTTTTCTGTCTCCGGCCTTGAGAGCGCTGAGAATCTCCACGAATTTCTTGGTCTTGGGCGCTTCTATGCTGAACGGTTCGACAATCGTCAGAGCTCCTTCCTTCGCTTTGAGCGAGAGAGCGGAAACACGGGCGAGAGCCTTCACTTTCTTGTTGAGCTTAGCCCTGTAATCGCGCGGTTTGGGTCCGTGGATGGTGCCGCCGCCGACAAAAGTACCGGCCTTGCGGCTTCCGTGACGCGCTCCGCCGCCGCCTTTCTGACGGCCAAGCTTCTTGGTGCTGTAGGCGACTTCGCTTCTGTCCTTGGTCTTGGCGGTTCCCTGACGCTGATTTGCGAGATACTGGACTACATCAAGATATATTGCATGGTCATTCGGTTCAACGCCGAAAACCTTATCGTCGAGGACAACGGTCTTTCCGGACTCGGTGCCGTCAATTTTCAATACTTTCAATTCCATAATCCTAAGCCTCCAAAATCAGATAAGACCCTTTTGCTCCTGGCACGGAGCCTTTTACAACTACGAGATTGTTCTCGGGGATAAGCTTTATGACCGCGAGGTTGAAAATCTTCACTCTCTCACATCCCATGTGGCCGGCCATACGCATTCCGGGGAACACGCGTGAAGGCCATGAAGACGCTCCCATGGAACCGGGGTGGCGCAGTCTGTTGTGCTGACCATGCGTCTGTCCGCCTACTCCCTGGAAGTGGTGGCGATGCACGACTCCCTGAAATCCCTTACCTTTAGAAGTACCGACGACATCCACGAAATCACCTTCCGAAATCACATCGGTAAGGGAAACGGTGTCACCTAGTTTAAGCTCCGACTTGAAGTCTGCCGGAAACTCGACGAGTTTGCGGCGCGGAGTGGTTCCTGCCTTTGCGAAATGCCCTTTCATAGGGGCGCTGGCATGTTTCTCTGAAATTTCGTCATAGGCAAGCTGAACGGCGGCATAACCATCTTTTTCTACCGTACGAACCTGCGTGACAACACATGGACCAGCCTCAATAACAGTGCATGGAATATTTTTTCCATCAGCACCGAAAACGGAAGTCATTCCGATTTTCTTTCCAATTAATCCAGGCATTGGTTGGTTAATTAATTGTTTATAAATTATTTATCTATTCCGCACTAAAATTGCGGACTGCAAAGGTAACCATAATTCTCCAATTTTCAAGCAGTTTTGAAGAATTATTACTACTTTTGCGTACTCAAACGCACCCCCTATGCTGCTTGATCTTTTCGGATTCCTGAGCCTGTCTTTCACGGACATTCTGGACATAATTCTGGTAGCTCTCATAATCTATCTGCTGTTCAGATGGATAAAGAACTCCACGGCCATGAACATCTTCCTGGCCATTTTTCTCATTTACCTGTTCATGCTCATAGCCGACGCTATGCACATGAGGCTGATGAGCAAGCTCGTAAGCACCTTCGTGGATGTGGGAGTGATAGCACTGGTGGTCATCTTCCAGCCCGAGATCCGGCACTTCCTGATGAAGTTCGGCTCAGAGGCCAAGGGGCATACACTGCTCGCGAAACTGTTCGGAGGGAAGGACGAAACCATCAACAGCCGCTCCATAAACGAAATCACGGAAGCATGCCGGACGATGTCGCACGACAAAACGGGGGCTCTTATAGTGATTCCCCATCACGTAAGCCTGGAGTCGGTCATCGAGACGGGAGACAGGATAGATGCCAACATCAACAGGAGGCTGATAATGAACCTGTTCTTCAAGAATTCCCCGCTTCACGACGGAGCGGTGATAATCGCGGGGGACAAGATAGTGGCCGCAAGATGCACGCTTCCCATAACGGAGAGGACGGACATTCCGGCACATTTCGGCATGAGACACAAAGCCGCGATAGGGATAACGGAGGAGTCCGACGCGGACGTGATCGTGGTATCCGAGGAGACCGGCACCATATCTTTTGTCAAAGAGGGCAACATAACGAGCATCGGCAACATAAACGAGCTCAAGCTGCTTTTGGGACCGTCTTTCTCAAGCCAAAGCTAAAATATGGAAAAAGATACGAGACTCGAGGCGAAACTTGGCTTCGACAGGATAAGGAAGACCATTTCGGACCGCTGCAATACCGAATACGCCGCGGCCAAATCCGACAATGAAGATTTTTCAACCGATCCGAAAGTCATCCGCCACAGGCTCATGCTTACGGACGAGATGAGACTTATCCTCATGTTCGAGGAAACTTTTCCCACCGACGGCTACATAGACTGCATCCATTTTTTGGAAGTGCTTGAAAACGAGGGGGCTAACATAGATCTCATGTCCATGCGGAAACTCCGCACCCTGTCCGGGACGCTCTCGGGGATTTCTTCATTCTTCTCGGCAATCAAGGACGGAGTCTATCCCACTCTGAAGAAGATGGCCTCCGAGATAGAGGTTTTTCCTGAGGTGAGCAAGGAAATCGACTCGATTCTGGATCGGAAAGGGGAAGTGAAGGACACCGCCTCCGACAAGCTTCTGGAGATAAGGAAAAGCCTCAGAGAAAAAGAAAGTTCCATTTCCAGAATCGCCAATTCGATTCTCCGCAAGGCCCAGCAGGACGGGATAGTGGACAGCGATGCCTCGGTGGTGATGCGGGACGGCAAGATGCTGATCCCGGTAAATTCCTCCAACAAGAAGAAGTTCAACGGTTTCGTCTACGATGAATCCGCAAGCGGCAAAACAGCCTTCTTCGAACCGCTGGAAGTGATTTCTCTGGAGAACGACATAAATGAGCTGCATTTTTCGGAGACCAGGGAAATTTCCAGAATTCTCGCCGAATTCAGCGATTTTGTAAGACCTTACGTTCCGGAGCTTCTGAAAGGCGCGATATGCATAGGAGAGCTGGATTTCATCATGGCCAAGGCCAAAGTCGCCCTGGAATACATAGCGGGAATGCCTGTCATATCGGAAAACGGGGAAATGGAACTCCGCAAGGCAAGACACCCGCTGCTCGAGAAGGCTCTGCGCAAAGAGGGGAAGGAAATCGTACCTCTGACCGTGACGCTGACCCCGAAGAAACGCATACTGCTGATATCCGGGCCGAACGCAGGAGGCAAATCAGTCTGCCTTAAGACGGTAGGCCTTCTTCAGTACATGTTCCAGTGGGGTATGCTGATACCGACTTCCGAGAGTTCGGAGATGGTGGTGTTTGACAGGATAATGGTAGATATCGGTGACGGCCAGAGCATAGACAACGACCTGAGCACCTACAGTTCTTTCCTGCTTCAGATGAAAGAGATGCTGAAAAGCGCCGACGCCAGGACTCTTGTTCTGATAGACGAGTTCGGCTCGGGCACCGAGCCGGCGGCGGGAGGAGCGATTGCCGAGGCTATCCTGAACGAGCTGGACAACAGGGGAACCTACGGGGTCATAACCACGCATTACACCAATCTGAAACTGTACGCGACATCCAAAGATTGCGGAGTCATCAACGGTGCCATGATGTTTGACGCGGCCAAGATAGCTCCGCTGTTCAAACTGGAGATAGGAATGCCCGGAAATTCCTTCGCTTTTGAACTTGCGAGAAAGACAGGCCTGCCGGAATCCATCGTAAAGGATGCCGAGAACCGCGCAGGCGAGGAATACGTGGACATTGAACGCAACCTGCGCAAAATTGCCCGCAACAGGAAGATTCTGGACGAAAGGGTACAGAAAATCAAAAAGACCGACCAGACCCTCGAAAACATCACGGACAAATACCAGAAGGAACTTCTTGACATAAAGAAGATGAAGAAGGACATTCTGGACGAAGCCCATAAGGAAGCTGAGGAAATCGTCAGAGATGCCAACAGGCAGGTGGAGAAGACCATACGCACGATAAAGGAAGCCGGAGCGGAGAAAGAACCCACCCGCGAAGCCCGTAGGGAACTTCAGAATTTCGTGAGCGCCCTGTCCCTGAAGAAGGCTATGGACCAGAAAGACCGGGATGACCACCTGGAGAAGAAGATACGGCAGCTCGAAGAACGGAAGAACCGCCGTATGCAGCACAAGCGGCAGAAGATGGACGAAAAGGAGAGGGCTGAAGCGGAAAAGGCCGAGGAAGCCGAAAGAAAAGAAAAGGAGTTCCGCGAAGGAGTGCCTAAAATCGGGGAAAAGGTCAGGATTAAAGACAACGGCATGGTAGGAGAAGTATCCAAGGTTTCAGACCGCTCGGTGAGCGTCATCATAGGAAACATCACCAGCAAGATGCCGCTTTCAAGAATCGAAAGAATCACCTCCAACGAATATCGGGATGCCGTAAAGACCATGTCCGCAAACCGGCCGTCGTCTTCCGTACAGGACAGCTCTCTGACAGAAAGGAAGCTCAATTTCAAGATGGAGCTCGACGTAAGGGGCGAACGGGTGAATGATGCCCTGGAAACAGTGACCAAGTATATCGACGACGCGATAATGCTGGGTGTCCCGTCCGTCAGGATCATCCACGGAAAAGGCACCGGCGCGCTGAGGGAAGAGATTCAGAAATATATCCGTACAGTTCCCGGGGTCGCCTCCGTCAGGGACGAACAAATCCAATACGGAGGAACGGGCGTGACGATAGTTACATTCGAATAGTCTCATGAGCAGTCCCGCATCCGAAATAGGCCGCAGGGGCGAAGATGCCGTATGTGAATATCTTCTGGCATCGGGCCACTCAATCCTGGAAAGAAACTGGAGAAAAGGTCATCTGGAAGTGGACATAATCTCACTTGCCAAAGACGGCGTACATTTCGTTGAAGTCAAAAGCAGGGTAGCGCCCGCCGCCGCGGATCCGGCGGACAGTGTCCGCTCCGCGAAACGGAAAAACATCACACGCGCCGCCCTGGCATACATGGCACAGGCAGGGAAAGGCATAGGAGAGATGGAAATATGGCTGGACGTAGCCGGCGTCATCTTCAACGGGAGCCTTCTGACGATAGACTACATGCCGGGAGCATACATCCCCTTATATTATTAGTCCCCCACCCTCACGGCCGCCCAAGCCACTGACCGACAAGTCATTCCGCTGCAGTAAGCAGGCATTTGCCGTAGACATATCCGTAAGGGTGCTCCACCGGAGTGGATGCCGCAGAACGGAGCATCTTCTTCCGTTCTGAGTAGAGGGAAAGGAGCGACGGCCTTCCTTCCTTTTTCAGGACGGACTGCAATATCCGCCACGAAATTGTTTTCCGGATTGACGATGTACCTGACCTTTGCCCTGTAAACGTCCTCTCCGTTTTCTTCGGCATTGCTTTCAGAGAGGATTCTCGCTTCACAGCTGTCAAAGTCAAGGGTCAAATAGATGTCCTTTTCTTCCCCTCCGCGACAATCCTGGAGTCCGAGTGCTGCTCCCACCTTTACACAACTTTTCATAGTCCGCCGGCTGCCAATAATGAGGGGCAAGGATTTCAAAGTCTCCGGGCATCCATGTCTCGGCCCTCCACGGCATAAGTTTGGGCCGCGTGGGATCAAGAGCCTTTATGAACTTGGCCGCCGTGAGATGAATACTGGTGAACGGATCCTCATTTCCTACCGACCATATGATGACGCTGGGGGAGTTGATATCTCTCGTGACCGTCTCGTATGCCCTCTGCAGCACTTCCGACATCGGGATATTCGTCATGACGGTTCACACCGCGCAGTTTGACGGCCGTTCCGTTCAGACTGAACACTCCGTTCTCGATGGAGATTTCCCTGAATCCGTTTTTTTCCGTCCTGGTCTGCACGGATCTGCCGTTTTCCAGAAGGGAAACATGCAATGTGTATAGGTAAGGCTTTTCCGCATTCCATGCGACCGGCGACTCCACGTGGAAGTTCCGGACTATTTCCTTGTCGGTGTTGTCCTGACCGGGAACAGTCTGAATCTCGTCAACGACTTTGTTTCCTTCCCTGTCCAGAAGGACATAGGACAGCCCGTATCCTTCGCTGTAGCTCGGAAGATTTTCTGCAACCTTACCCTTGTGGACATCGCATACGATTGTCTTTACGGTCAACGTGGCGTCCTCGTACCGCGAATCGAAATCAGTCATGACTACAGGTTTCTCCATCCAGCGGCCTGGACAACCTTCACCTCAAGGACATTTTCTCCCTCCCTAAGTATTTTGGACACGTCATACGAGAAGCCTGTATAGCCGCTGTCATGTACTCCGAGTTCCACCCCGTTAAGTTCCGGCCAGGCACTTTCTGCGCAAGGCAAAATCCCACTCTCCGTTCAACGACATTTTTTCCTGCGCGGCAACTCCTGCACAAACCAGAAAAAAACTGACGCAACACCCAAAGTTTTTTTCAACAGTTCCATTATGATATTATTTTTAACTTAATCCAATTTACATAATTTAAGCATATTCAACAGTAACTGCCTTCCAACTATGTCAGCAGCACCTGACGCATAGGTTCCGTCCACTTCAAACATACCATCATTCATATCCCCCTCCATCCGGGACGAATCCGTCTTGGAAACAGCATCGGACTCCACACAACAGGCGGGAATCTCTCCGCTTTCACAGCGCAGACCTCAAGATCATACTGTCCGTGAAGATTCTCTTCATTGATTATGAAAATGTCCGCGACTGCATCGTTTCCCGTGCTGAAAACTTTTTCCCACAGTTTTACGGAAGGTACCACAGGCCGGGGAAAGCCCCGTCCGCATGATGATTGTATTCTTCAACAGAAGGGGCAGGAGCGGACGGATTGAAATCCCACGCCTCGTCCAACAGCCAGTCAGCCAAAGGAATACCGCTTTCCTTCAACCCCTTGGCCATGCATCTTGAGAAAAGATATGCCCCGTAGTTCCCCGAATGGGTACCGTCGGCAAAGGCGAGCGGAGCTTTTTCACCAAGCGCCTCCACTATGTCGATGCTCATGTCGAAAAGGTCGATGTAGAGGCAGTCCGCCAGTTCAGCGGCTCTCTTCGCACCCTCAGGGTAATCTCCCAAAGGAGCGGAATTCACGGCCCCGCTGCGGTAATCGATCTTGGTCATGGGAGACACGATAACGGGCGTCGCGCCATAGCGCTTCACCTCCACGGCGTAGGAAGCCAACTGCCATACATAGTCCGTGAGAGCGTCCACATGGGTGAATGCCCACTCTCCGGCCTTGTCTTCTTCCGGCCACATGGCATCATGGCCGCTGTCCTTCGCATCATTGGTCCCGAACTGCATTATCACATAATCACCGGGCTTCAAGCTTTCCACCACTTTGTCCCACCTGCGCTGAAAACGGAAAGCCTTGGCAGTCTGCCCGGACTCGGCATGATTGGCCACTATGACAGGAAGCCTGAACCACCTTGGAAGAACCTGTCCCCATGTGGCGTAATAATCCCCCGCCTGATCAGTAACTGTGGAATCCCCAAGCAGATAGACTATAATAGGGTCTTCGGCTTTCTCAATCTCCACCGCACACACGCAAGGCTTCTCGTCGCAGAAAGCGAGCGTAAGTTTGTCGTCCCAGGTGTTCATAAGCGCCAAGTTTCTTTCATAGTCCCATTCACGGGAATCGAACTTGATGGAATTGCCGGGAGAAAGGCTGTGATTCCTGACATTTACCCCGAACTCCACCGTCTTCACACCACCGGACAGGGAAACCCCTTCGACCATGAGCCTGCGCTGTTCAGCCCTCACCGAAGTTTTGGATTCACCTTCCATGTCTCCCAGGATTACACGGACCTTGTAGTTGCCCTGTGGCAGTCTGACAGAGAAAAGGAACATGCCGTCCGAAGTCAGGAAGTCACCGGTCAAGTCAGAACCCGTTTTTCTCGACACCGATAATACCTTGCCACTGCCCTCCCGGCCGGAACTCTTTTGTTCCAGTCCATAGCCGGACTCCGGAGTATATAGCGTATTTTCATCCACTGCCACATAGCCGGGCTGCGTTCTGGAAGTGCCGAAATCGAATCTCAAAACACCGTCGGAAGGTTGCGCCGATGCAGATAATGTCATGAAAATCAAAGAGACGAATACGGCATGGAACAATTTTTTCATAAGAATGGTTATAGTTTCCACAAAAATAGCATTTTTAAAATAATCTTCAGTGTATTGGATTTAATTTAGAATTTATATAAATTAGCACCCGGAAAACATCAACCTCTAAAACATATTCATTATGGAATTGAAAGGATCTCAGACTGAAAAGAATCTCCAGACCGCATTCGCCGGAGAATCTCAGGCACACACGAAGTACCTCTACTATGCTTCAAAAGCCAGGAAAGACGGATATGTACAGATCGGTGACCTTTTCGAGGAAACCGCGAAGAATGAAAAAGAACATGCAAAAATATGGTTCAAACTCCTCCATGACGGAGAAGTTCCCGGAACGGAGCAGAATCTGAAAGACGCCGCCGCCGGCGAGAACTACGAATGGACCGACATGTACGCAGAGTTCGCCAAGAAAGCCGAAGAGGAAGGATTCACCCAGATAGCCGCTCTCTTCAAAGCCGTAGGCGAAATCGAGAAGCGCCACGAAGAACGCTACCGCAAACTCTTGAAGAACATCGAAGACGATGTCGTGTTCTCTAAAGACGGAGACTGCATCTGGGAATGCTCCAACTGCGGGCATATAGTCATCGGCAAGAAAGCGCCGGACGTCTGCCCGGTATGCAAACACCCGAAGAGCTACTTCAGAATCGAAGCCAAGAACTATTGATCAAAGCCCGAACTATTGGCGAAAAAGAGGCGCACCGGAAAAAACGGCACGCCTCTTTTTCGTCAAATGCTTCACCCTTTACCTGACGAGAGGAAGCTTGATATATGAAGGTGCATCCTCATCGCAGTGGATGTTGACAGTAGATTTCACGTATGCATCCTCACCGCAGGTGTAGATGTCGCAGAAGGTCTGAGGGTTGCGGTCCACGAGAGGGAACCACGACGACTGGACCTGGATCATCAGCCTGTGTCCTTTCTTGAAAGTATGAGAGATGTCGGGGATGGAGAACCTTACGGTCGTGGTCTTGCCGGGCTCGAAAGGCTTGGGGTCGGAGAAACTCTCGCGGAACTTTCCTCTCATGACTTCGCCCCTCACCATGAACTGATAACCGCCCATGGGATAGTCAGTGAACCGAAGTTCCGGCTGCTCGGTATCGGACGCCCACGGATTGTACTCAGGAAGTCCGAGTTCCTTATACCATGAGAAATCATCGGGGAACACATCAATTACCTTGACGATGAAGTCCGCATCCGTCGTGCTGATGTCAACGCTCAGATTCACTTCTATCTCACCCGATAGATTCATGTCCTCCTGAAGAATTTCCGACCGGAACACAGCCACATCGGGTCTCTGCGCAGCAAAACGCTGGTCATCTATCATGTAGTTTCTGCTTACTCCGTCTTCTATGACTGAACGGTAAGGAACAGGTCTGGCAGGATCGCTCACATAGCTCACCTCTCCCTTGCCCTTGGGGGAAGAAAGGGACACGCTGCCGTCCGCGTGAAGGTAGAACGGCACTCCGTCCGCACGCTTCACAAGAGGCCAGCCGGCATCGTATCTGTTCCAGCGGCGTGCCCCCGAGTCATAGACAAGAGCGCCCGTCTCGGGCTTTTCTCCCTTTCCTTCAAGATAATAGGCAAAGAAGGGATATTCTATGTTCTTCATGTAATATTCGGAAGTCGCATCCTCTCCGAAATACATGTTGCCCCAGATTGAAGACATTCCCCTTGTCCAACCGCCGTGAAACCATGGGCCGTCGACAAAATAAAGGTCAGTTTCAGGGCTCTGTTCCTTCATGGACTTGTAGACATCCAGAGCGCCGTAACAATCCTCCTTGTCATAAAGGCCCCCGACCACAAGCACGGCAGGTTTCACATCGTGAAGATGCCCTTTGGTAACAGTATGGCTTTCCCAATACTCGTCCCAGTCGGGATGTTCCCTGATGGTGCGGAGATAGGTGATGCTGTCGGCATAGGCCTTGGTGTAGTTCGCATAAGTGCCGATCCGGAGATAATCGGTATAGATGTCGGTGTGCATGAGCTCGGGAAGCTTGAAATCGCGGACTCCCGCCCTCACGTATTTGTTGCCCATCCTGTATTCGAACCACGATTGGAATGACAGCGTCTCGGCAAGCATCAGCGCGCCGTTGTGGTGGACGTCATCGCCAATGAACCAGTCGGTCACAGGAGCTTGGGGAGACACAGCCTTCAGCGCGGGATGTCCGGACAGAGCCGCCATGGTCGAATAGAACCCGGGATAGGAAACACCCTTCTGCCCTACGCATCCGTTGTTGTAGGTATTCTTCACCAGCCAGTCCACCGTGTCGTAGGTGTCGCTGGCCTCATCGGTCTGGCCCACATTTTTCGATTCCTTTTTGCTGAACTTCTTGTTCTCGATGAACGGACGGATCTCTTCGAAATCGCCCTCGGACATATTCTTTCCCCTCACATCCTGGAAAACGAAAATGTAGCCGGCATCCACATAGGGAGCATAGGAAACGAAATTCATGAATTTGTCTTCTCCGTAAGGCGCCGCCGTGTAGCAGGTTCTCTCCATGAGGATAGGATGAGCGGAGCTGCTGTCCTTGGGTTCATAGATGGAAGTGAACAGCTTCACTCCGTCTCTCATCTTGACATAGACTTCACGCTTGTTGTAACGCTCTTTCATATACTCGCCAGAGTATTTGGGAGGATTCTGGGCCTCCGACCGGGCTTGAGCGAAAAAAGTGCAGCCGACGAATGTCAGCAGCAAAAGGAACTTCTTCATATACTTTATAATTTTCATATACTTTATAATTAGTGTCATTTGGCATTTCAAAGATACGCCTTTGTTTGATTTTTACCATCCGCCACAAGCTTTTTTCCGTCCTTTTCACTATATTTGAAAATGCCCATAGAATTGCTGCCGTCATTGTTGATTTCACTCTTCGCAGTCGGATACACTCCCGGCCCGGCAAACATCTATGCGCTCTCATGCTCTCTGGGGGCGGGCAAGGAAAAAGCCATGAAAGCATGGTCCGGCATGTTGTGCGGATTCTCTCTGGTAGCCGTCATCGTGGTGATTCTTACGCATTTCGCAGGCCTTCTTTTCGGGAAATACATTGTCTACATAAAATACGCAGGGGCGGCATACATGATATACCTCGCCTGGAAACTGTACAGAAGCGACACTGAGAAGCTTGACTCCGACGAGGCATGTTCATTCAAGAACGGTTTTTTCGTACAGCTTTCCAACGCCAAGATGATTCTCTTCGAAATCACCGTCTATTCTTCATTCGTGCTGCCTTATTCAGAAAAGATAGGAGATCTTTTTGCAGTCGCAGCGCTGCTTCTGCTGGCAGGGCCCGGCGCAAACCTGTTCTGGATTATGATCGGATCAATGATAAGACCCTTCGTGGCGAAATATCAGAAAACCGTCAACGCCGTCATGGCCATCGCACTGGTAGGCTGCGCATTATTCATTGCCAAATGACAAGGACATCGGGGCGGTCCGTACGGCGGACGGACGTCCTAAGGACCCGGACCCGTCCAAAAAGAAAACCCCCTGTCTCACGACAGAGGGTAAAACCAATACTAACTAACCAAATCAAATGAAAAAAGTTACGACTCCACAATAATCAAAGGGCGTGCCAAAAGAAAAAACATGGAAAATATTTAGCCGGCCAATGATAAAAACCCATTTCTGACGTTATGGTATGCGACATTACACACAAAGCAAGTCCTTGCATATAAGGACTGATTGCAGCATCTTTCGCCAAAGCGCTCAAGGCTGAATATCCCGACATCCCCAGATAATGCTGAAAACGACGCTGAAAACGCTGACCGGGTATGGCATCATGGCAGACCGTAAAGCCCGCTCCGCAAAATAGCCCCCGCTGCTTAAGTTTAACTGAGGCAAGCCAGCACCACTATGAATTGCCTTTAGCCTTATTATGTGTCTTGCAGAGCATTTGGCAGTTGGAAGCATCCGTGGCACCACCTTTACTCCATGCTGTTACATGGTCTGCATCCATTTCGCTGAGTTTCCAAATACGAGTTTTGTTGGATCCGTCTGACATGGCGCAATAAGGGCAGTTGCTTGTTCCCTCCTGTTTTGCCTTAGCAGTCTGTTTCTCATAAACTGTTTTGCGGGTGTGATAATCAAAAAGGTGTATTTTAAGCGGACGTGGCTCCTTGCATCCGCCAAGAATGTATTCAAAAATGCCTCGCTTAACGGTCA
>CAYWPV010000018.1:0-23461 GCA_964460265.1 uncultured Muribaculaceae bacterium
TCATACATGGGATAGATGCACCACTTGTCGCCCGTGCGATGATGCCCGGCATGCTTGATACGGTACAAAAGAGGATCACGGAACATCATGTTCGGGCTGGCCATATCTATCTTGGCCCTGAGAACTTTGGCTCCGTCGGGATATTTGCCGGCTTTCATTTCCCGGAACAGCGTAAGGTTCTCTTCCACGCTCCTGTTTCTGAACGGGCTTTCCGTACCGGGCTTGTCCACCGTACCGCGGCCTTTGCTTATTTCCTCCTGAGTCTGGTCATCGACATAGGCCAGGCCTTCCTTTATGAGCTGCTCCGCCCATTCGTAAAGCTGATCGAAATAGTCGGACGCATAACGCTCGTTTTCCCAGGTGAATCCCAACCACTTTATGTCTTCCTTTATGGAATCCACATACTCCACATCCTCCTTGGTAGGGTTGGTGTCGTCGAAGCGCAGATTGGTCTTGCCGCCGTATTTCTGAGCAAGTCCGAAATTTATGCAGATGCTTTTGGCATGTCCGAGATGAAGATATCCGTTGGGCTCCGGAGGAAATCGCGTCATGATGCTTTCAACCTTGCCGGACGCAAGATCGGACTCCATTATTTCTTCCAGAAAGTTGAGCTTCTTAGTTTCCTGTGAGTTGTTCTTGTCTTCCATATATATGCCAGTAAAATCGAACTGAAAGTTTCAAAGTTAAAATTTTTTGAGCATTTATTCCTAAATTTGAGGGCACAAAATGAAAAGCATGATTAAATCGATGACAGGCTACGGCAAGGCCGAAGCCGCCTTGGGCAAAGGAAAACTGACGATAGAAATAAGAACCCTGAACGGGAAAAACGCCGACATCAGCATCAAGACTTCCCTTTTTCCGAAAGAGAAGGAACTTGCCATCCGCAAGAAATTGTCCGAAAGACTGGTAAGGGGTACGATCGATCTGTTCGCCACATGGGAGCCCCATGCAGGAAGTTCCGCAAGGACAATCAACAAAGAGGTGGCGTCGGAATACTTCCGCCAGATAAAGTCTCTGACCGATGGCCTCGGCATAAACGCGGAAGGGATTGACGATGCTGTCATAGCTTCAATCCTGCGCTTCCCTGACATAATGGACAGTTCCTCCGCAAACGCGGCGGCTCTCGATGAGGAAGACTGGCCGGAAATAGAGAAAGCTCTGGACTCCGCCATAGACATGGTGAACGACTACCGGACAAGGGAAGGCGCGGCGCTTTATGCTGACGTGACATCCAGAGTCCGCAACATTCTGGCCCTATATGACGAAGTTGAAAGCTTCGAGGGAGAGAGAATCGATGCAGTAAAAGAGAAGATTCTTAAAAATCTGGAGGAACTCGGTCAGAAATACGACCAGAGCAGATTTGAGCAGGAAATGGTCTACTACATCGAAAAGCTCGACATAAACGAAGAAAAAGTCAGGCTCAGACAGCACTGCAGATACTTCATGGACACGATAGAATCTGAAGAGTACCCGGGACGCAAGCTTGGTTTCATCATCCAGGAAATGGGAAGGGAGATAAACACCACAGGGTCCAAGGCGAACCACGCGGGCATACAGAAAACCGTCGTCAAGATGAAGGATGAACTGGAAAAGATGCGTGAACAAAGCATGAACATTCTCTGACAATGTGGATTCTCCTTGCCTTGGTCTCAGCATTTCTGCTGGGCTTTTATGACGTATTCAAGAAAGCGTCGCTGAAAGGCAACGCTGTCATTCCCGTCCTTCTGATAAACACGGTGATATGCAGCTGCTTTTTCCTGCCGCTCATCATCGGATCGGCCACCGGTGCCATTCCCCAGGACAGCGGACTGTATATAAAGCAATGCGGTTGGAACGAGCATAAATACGTCATCATCAAGGCTTTCATTGTCCTGTCCTCATGGATAAGCGGATATTATGCCATCAAAAATCTGCCGCTGACCATTGTAGGCCCCATAAACGCTACCAGACCGATAATGGCTCTGCTCGGTGCGCTCATCATCTTCGGGGAAAAGCTCAACGCATGGCAATGGGCCGGAGTAATCGTTGCCATCTTCGCTTTCTTCATGCTGAGCAGAAGCGGGAAAAAGGAAGGCATAGACTTTTCGCACAACAAATGGATACTCCTCCTGGTTTTCTCGGCCTTCATGGGCGCCGTATCAGGGCTTTATGACAAATACCTCATGTCTCCCGACGGCCAGAGAATGCAGTCTCTTTTCGTCCAGGGATGGTACAATTGCTACCAGGCCATGATAATGGGAGTCGTTCTGCTCCTCATCTGGATTCCGGAACAAAAGAGGAAACCGGAGAGATTTGCCTGGAAATGGAGCATTCCCATGATTTCCATTTTCCTTTCAGCAGCCGACCTTTTCTATCTTCAGGCACTCAGCATCCCGGGGGCAATGATAGCGGTGGTGTCAATGGTACGGCGCAGCAGCGTCCTGGTGTCGTTCGTCTTCGGCGCACTGCTGTTCCATGAGAAAAACCTCAAAGACAAGGCCGTTGACCTTGCCTTCGTCATCATAAGTCTCATCCTGCTGCTGATAGGAACTCTCTAACGCCTTTTCTCATTCCCGAAAACGAATACGGGCAGGACAAACAGCAAGGCAGCACCGTTTCAACCAGTTGAAAACCTTGGATACGGCAATACATCGGGGAGCGCCGCGGTTTCCCGCCATGCCTGCCGGATGTCCGTTTGTCCCGGCCACGTATGTTTATTTTACAAACTGGTCCTTCAGCTCAATCAGTTTATTGTCAGCGTCATCTCCTTTTGCTCCGAAATAGAATTTTATCTTGGGTTCAGTTCCGGAAGGACGCACGGAAACAACATCTCCGTCTTCATCAAAGAACTGAAGTACATCGGATTTGGGAAGACCTGTCTTTTCCGGATACAGATAATCTGTCACCTTCGTTACTTTGGAACCTGCAAGAGTCTCGGGCGGGTTTTCACGGAAAGACTTCATGATTGACTTTATCTCTTCCGCCCCTGTCTTGCCTTTGCGGACAAGGGATACGAGGGACTCCTTGCGATAACCATATTTTTTGTAGATCTCCTGAAGAAGCTGATATAACGTGAGACCTTGATCGGCCGCCCATGAAGCCGCTTCAACGACCATCATGGCGGCAATCTGTCCGTCCTTGTCCCTGACGAACTGCCCGACATTGAATCCGAAGCTCTCTTCTCCGCCGCAGATGAATTCACCTGTTTTTTCATTGCGTTTGACAACTTCGGCGATATACTTGAAGCCCGTAAGCACATCGTAGCATTTCACCGAGAAGCTGTCGGCAATTTCCCTCAGGAGTTCCGTGGTTACGATCGTCTTCACTATGTATTTGGTATCGTCAAGCCTGCCCAGATCTTTCCAACGGCTAAGAATGTAATATGTCAGGATGGAGGCCGTCTGGTTGCCGTTAAGACGGACCATTCTGCCCGCATCGTCCCGGACCGCAATCCCCATCCTGTCGGCATCGGGGTCGGTGGCCATAACTATGTCGGCATGCTCCTTTTCAGCTGCATCTATGGCCATCTTCATAGCAGACGGTTCTTCCGGATTAGGAGAGTCCACCGTCGGGAAATTGCCGTCGCTGACATCCTGATCCGGCACATGCACAAGATTCTTAACGCCCATCCTGCGAAGGCATTCAGGCAGGATTCTGACGCCGCAGCCGTGCAAAGGGGTATATACATATTTCAGCCCGTCACAGTGTCTGGCCACCGACTCGGGGCTGAGACACAAAGACAGCAGGTCAGAAATGTAGCTGTCGTCCATTTCCTTGCCCATTAGATCGATCCCTCCGCACTCGTCTTCGGGCTTGAATTTCACCTGGGAAGGATCAGTTATCTTGGACACTTCCGCAACGATTTCCGTATCCACAGGAGAAGTGATCTGCCCGCCGTCCGTCCAGAAGACTTTGTAGCCGTTATACTCCTTGGGATTGTGGGAAGCCGTAATCATGACTCCTGCAACAGCCTTTTTTTTGCGTATCGAGTAGCTGAGCTCAGGTGTAGGACGGATGTTGTCGAAAAGGAACACGTGGATACCGTTCGCAGACAGGACATCCGCGGTTATTTTCGCGAACAGTTTGCTGTTGTTTCTGCTGTCAAATGATATGCATACGCTCAGATCATCTCCTCCTACATGTGTTTTTATGTAGTTGGCAAGTCCCTGCGTAGCCATGCCGACGGTATATTTGTTCATTCTGTTGGTGCCGACTCCCATGATTCCGCGCAGTCCGCCTGTACCGAATTCCAGGTTCTTGTAGAATGCATCTTCAAATCCTGCCGGATCATTGTTGCGCAATTCTATGACTTTGCATTTCGTTTCCGGGTCGAAATCACCGTTCAGCCATTTTTCGGCTCTTTCATTATAGTCCATATACAAAAAAAATTAGTCCAGTTTAAAATAAACCAGATAGACCTTTTCAACAGCGCGGGTCAAAGCTGTATAAAGCCATTTCAGATCATCGGCATTCACCTCGCCGTTCCAGAAGGGGTTGTCGATGAATACGCACTTCCACTGTCCGCCCTGCGACTTGTGACATGTTATCGCCTCGGCATATTTCAGTTGGAGCGCATTGTAATACGGATCCTCCTTCAATGCGTCAAAACGTTTCTTCTTGGTGGAAAGTTCGGAATAATCTTCGAGAACTCCAAGATAAAGAGCATTCTGCTGCTCCGCCGAAAGGGAGGCCGCTTCCGAACGCAGGGTATCGAGACAAACCTTTACGTTTATTTCCGCATCGGAATAATCGGGGAAAGACAGCCTGGCATCGGCAAAATGAAGGCCGTAGCGTTCCTCGTGATTTCTCACCGATATAAGTTCCGCTATATCTCCGTTGGCTATGTAGTCAAGCCGCTCCGATTTGCCGGAAAAGTTGTAGCAGTTCTTAACGACCATCAGCTTGTCCCCCCTGACCAGTTCATCTTCTCTGTAGAGCACCTGAGACCTTATCCCGGCATTGTATCTGTTAGTCCTTTTGTTTGAACGGCAAAGCACTATGGTTTCATCCTCGCCGAAATTTCCGTAGGCATCGTTTAGAGCTTCTATCAGCTCTCCCCCGCCTATCATCTCCATGTCGTCCGCCCCGTCACATGACAAGCCCGTTCCGGAAACAGGACATGGTACAAAATCCGGAGACGAAATAAGCTCGCGCAGATGAGTCGCATTTTTAAGTATCCCCGATTCCTTGGTCTGGCGCACGACTTCGGACAGCTCCACAAAGCGTACCCCGCCTGCGACGGACATATAATCTTCGGACAGAGCAGGACTTTTGTCCATGCCTACAGGAGGAAGCTGGGCGGAATCTCCTGCAAGTATAAGTTTGCACCGGGTTCCCCGCCTTACAAAATTTATCAGGTCTTCAAGCAGATTGCCGGTACCGAACTGGGCTGAGTGTACGTCATTTCCCTTTACACTTATCAGTGAAGCTTCATCTACGATGTAAAGTCCGTCTCTGGTTTTGTTGGGTGCCATGGAAAACCGCCCGAACCCGCTGTCGTCAATCTTGCTCTGCCTGTATATGTGCTTGTGGATCGTAAATGCAGGAGCCTTCGCATAAGTGGAAAGCACCTTGGCGGAACGGCCCGTGGGCGCCAGAAGCGTGACAGGGTTTCTGAGTTCCCGCATAGCGGCCACAACCGCTGCGAGGGCGCTCGTTTTCCCCGTTCCGGCATAACCGTTGACAACCATTATGTCGCCGTCATCACCGGAAAGGAAATCCGCCGCCTGTTCAAAAAAGGCATCCTGGTCAGACGTAGGTTCATAGGAAAAATGCGAAAGGATATTCCTGTATATGTAATCCGCCCTGCTCATGGTCAGCTGCCTGATTTTTTGTCGAAAATCATGGAAATGACCGCCAGAACGGGGTAGATTTCGACACGGCCGAGGAACATGTTCAAAGTAAGCAGAAGCTTGGTCGGCTCATTGAGCCAGTTGTAATTGCCGTATGTTCCAAGCTTGCCGAAGGACAGGCCCACGTTGCTCAAACTGGCTATGCATTCAGGCACGGCATATTCTCCGTTGCCGAACAGCATCAGAAGCAATGTGGATGCTATGCAGAGAATGATATAAAGAGCGAAATAGACCAGATGCGGATAGATCTCTTCATCTTTGATGATCCTGCCTCCTATCCTGACTTCCGAGACCGACGAGGGATGCAGGATCCTGCCAAGATATTTTCCAAGCGTCTTTATGAGCAGAAACGCCCTGTCCGCCTTGAATCCTCCCGAAGTGGAGCCGGCCATTCCGCATTGGAAACTGAGCAAAATCAATATGAAACAGACGAACTGCGACCATCCGGCATTGTCCGCTATCGAAAAGCCGGTCGTGGAAACATAGGATGCGACATGGAATCCCGCATTCATGGCGGCTTCCCTCCATGTCGTTTCCGTTCCGTCGATCTTTAGAGCAAAAGTAACGGCGACGGCGGCGACAAGCATGGATGACAGATAGAACTTGAAGACAGAGTTGCCGAGAGGCTTCAGGGACTTTGTAACGAAAACCATGTAAATAATGGCGAAATGGACGGACGATGCCGTCATCATCACAATCGTGACGATGTTTATGAAATCTGACCCATAGGCCCCTATGGATTCGTTTCTCGGGCAGAAGCCTCCTGTCGCGCATACGCTGAACGCATTGTTGACCGCGTCAAAAGACGGCATACCCCCCATGACATAAAGAAGGCAGGTCAATGCGAATATGCCCAGATACACATAGGTGAAAATGAACACCGTCTTGTTCGCCCTGACTTTGTAGCCGCTTTTGGAGAGCGAAGAAAGCTCCATGTTGGCGAGACGGAGTCTCATGGGCGACGTGGAAGGAATCACGAGCATCAGAAAGACGACGACTCCAAGGCCTCCGATGAAATGTGTGGCGGATCTCCAGAAAATCAGGCTCTTGGGCAAAGCCTCGATGTCATCCAGGATTGTCGCCCCCGTGGTGGTAAAGCCGGAAACGCTTTCGAACCAGGCGTTGGTCACCGAAAAAGGCCCTCCCCACAGCAGATAGGGCATCATTCCGAACACAAAGGACAGCATCCATGAAAGGACTATGATCATATAGCCCTCACGCAGGGATATGGCTGAAGTGTTCCTGACGAAAATAAAAGGAAATACTCCTACCGTAAAAGTGATGATGAAACTTATCATCAGCGCGGCCAGGGCACTGTCATTGCCGTTCCCGATGGACACAAGTACGGCAAAAAACATGAACAACGCACTGACCAGAAGCGCGAAGCCTACGTAGCGCAATATGACTTTCAGATCCATCCCGTCACTTTTGCTTCTGGGCCTCTCTGAGGGCCTTGATTCTCTTCCTCAGCTGCCGGTTTTCTTCAATCAGCTCCGTTACTCCTTCGTTCAGATCCTTCAGCTCGTCATCTCCGTCAAAGGTAAAACTGTAAGCCTTGTTGAACGACCTGTAATTGTCCATGCCCCGGGTCATCCCGTAGATGGGATTCACGAAATATGTCAGCAGGAAGAACATCAGCATAAGGACCAGCATCAGCCCCACCGCCACGGCTACTGCCCCGGGGATGATACTTCTGTAGAATCCCCTCTCGAACGTCGCCGAATTTTTCTGAAGTTCATTGTATATGGATGCGCTCAGCTTGTCGATGTGCGTCCTCAGCCTGCTGTAAACCGGCTGAAGTCGTTCGAAATACCAGGTCCTTGTGTCGATGAAATCAGATTCCAGCACCTTCGGAAGTTCAAGGGACGTGAGCATGTACGCTGAATACGAATATTCCAGCGAGTCCGCCAGATGGCTCATGTCCGTCGTCTTGAGGGCGGAGCGGAGACTGTCGCAGCAGTCCATGAAATACTTCTCGTCAAAGCTTGGAAGCTGCGACACAGTGGTGTCCCCTATGACGGCAAGCAGTTCAAGGTTGTATTGGTTGCTCACCCCGGCAAGTTTCTGGGCTACATTTATGTTTCTGATGTTGTCAGCTATCAGTTCAGACACATAGTTGCTCATGCGGGAATACTCCATTATCGACAAGATGCTGCTGATCAGCAAGGTTACGGATATGGCACTGAGGCCAAGCATTATCTTTTGCCTCATCGAAAGCTTAAAAGTCCTGATTTTTCCTGCCAATTTTCTGAACATCCCTTCCGCACGGTGTTTAGTACATGGAAGCAAAGATAATGTTTTTCATTATATTTGTAGTAATCGTCTTTATAGCAATGGAAACAAGTGAAAGCGTAAACACTCTGGAAGTGTTCATAATAATGATTGCAGCCATAATCCTGCTTTTATGGCTCATCTGGGTAATCAGACTCGCCGTGTGCAAGGGACGTCTCACCCGGAAAAACAGATTGCTGCTGAAACAGCAGAACGAACTCATGCTCGGTCACAGGAAGATTCTCCGCTACGAGGATCTGCTCGAATCCGCTCCCGGTCTCCTCAATGAAGAGCCTCAGGAAATGAGAGATATAAAGAGGACTGCCAACAAGCTTGAGAATCAGGTTCGCCAGAGCAAGATTTTCCTGAACCAGAAGGTTTCCAAAGAGGAACTTGCCACTCTCGTGGGGATGGACAAAAAAAGCTTCGATGCCTTTTCCAAGGAAAACTTCAAGGAGCAGACTTCATCGCAGTGGCTGGATCTGTTCAGAATAGAATATGCGATGGACAAACTGCGTGCCCTGAAAGATGAACTCGGGCGCAAGGTCAGGAACAGATCAGACAACGGAGATAGTCCGCAAAACGGCCAACTCCGGCCGGACAAGGAAAAACGGCTGGAAAGGATCGCGAACGAATCCGGTTTTTCGGGAAGGAAAACAATGGACAAGGCTTTCCGTTTCCATATCGGAATGTCATTGAATGAACTCCTGAAGATTCTTAAAGCATAAAATCAGTCCGCCGATCTTTCCGACATAAAGTTTTTTTGCTATTTTTGCAGAATCTTCTATCAGGACGGGGATGTTTTGGTTTTGACAGCATTGACGCCGGATAGTAAGCATGCCGGGAGCTGAGGGCCGGCCCGTAAATCCCGATCCTCAAAAATTCAGTTGGCAACAACAACTATGCACTCGCTGCCTAATCGACAAAGTCGTTTAGCTTAATCTGCGCCGCCAAGGCTGCGGCTCGGACGAGTATCCCGCGGACTTTAAGCCTGCCATGTTCCGGCCACGGGGTATCATTCAAGCAGGATGCGGCGGTCTGACTCGGATATGACCGTCAAAGTTTTTATCCGATAAGTTGCGGATAGCCTGTCTCCCGGCAGTCCACAGCCGACAACCAAAGAGAGAATAAGCATGTAGAAAGCTTTTCAGCACGGTGTTTGGACGGCGGTTCGAGTCCGCCCATCTCCACATAAGCGAGGGCAGGCGAAAAAGTCGGAGCGACTTGGCGCTGCCCTCTTTTTTTGTTTGCGCCTGACGGTACAGGCACGTTCCGATGAAAGAAGACCATTAAGAAGCACGTCTCCCTCTTTGCAATTATTTTGTAACAATAAGTTCACTTTCATGTAACATCGCGGGGATATTTTTGCGGCGAAATAACAGATTTATGGACTCAGTTTATCTTATTATCGTCGCATTTCTGCTTTGCCTGGCAATATTTGATCTTTTCGTGGGGGTAAGCAACGACGCAGTCAACTTTCTTCAATCGGCGGTAGGCGCCAAAGTAGCTTCATTCAGGACAATCATAGCAGTTGCGTCAGTGGGAGTGGCGCTCGGAGCGGTCATGTCTTCCGGCATGATGGATGTCGCAAGGCATGGAATAATGACGCCTTCGCAGTATTCTTTCCATGAAGTGATGGTCATCTTCCTCGCGGTCATGGTTACGGACGTGCTGATTCTGGACGTGTTCAATTCTTTGGGCATGCCGACTTCCACGACCGTGTCCCTGGTTTTTGAACTTCTCGGAGGAACATTCATGCTGGCCACGCTTAAGACCCTGTCGGACCCGGCCCTCGACTATGGCGACCTGCTGAACACCAGCAAGGCTCTTCAGGTCGTAATAGCGATTTTCGTCTCCGTGGCGATTTCCTTCATCACGGGTACGATAATCATGTGGCTGAGCAGGATAATCTTCACATTCAACTACTCAAGACACAGCAGATACACGATTGCGGTATTCGGCGGAATAGCATTCACCTCCCTGGCTTATTTCATATTCATGAAAGGATTGGGCAAGAGTCCCTACCTGTCAGAAAACATCAGGCTGTACATAGAAGCGAACACCGACAAGCTGCTGATGTACACCTTCCTGGCATCGACGGTCCTTGCCGAGGTACTGCATCTGTGCAAGGTCAACATATTCAAGCTGACCGTCCTTATGGGCACATTCGCCCTGGCAATGGCCTTCGCGGGAAACGACCTGGTCAACTTCATCGGTGTCCCCTTGGCCGGGCTCGACTCCTACAAAGACTACGCGGCCAATGCAGGAAGCGCAGATCCGGACTCTTTCATGATGACTTCACTCATGTCGAGCGCAAAGACACCTCCGATCTTCCTCATGGCGGCAGGCATAGTAATGATAATCTCGATGGCCACATCGAAGAAGGCCCACAATGTAATCAAGACATCGGTGGATCTGTCCAGACAGGATGAAGGGGACGAGATGTTCGGTTCGAGCCGGGCGGCAAGAGCTATAGTACGCTTCACCCAGACCGCTTCGGACAACATCTCACGTCTGTTTCCGACGAAAGTCAGGGCTTGGGTAAACAGCAGATTCAACTCCGCAGATGCCGAACTTAAGGATGACACCGCAGCCTTCGATGTGGTGAGAGCATCGGTCAATCTGGTCATAGCGTCCATGCTAATAACCTTCGGGACCAATCATCAGCTTCCGCTTTCGACCACATACGTCACCTTCATGGTCGCGATGGGCAGCAGCCTGGCCGACAGAGCATGGAGCAGAGAAAGCGCCGTGTTCAGAGTCACGGGAGTACTTAACGTCATCGGAGGATGGTTCATGACCGGAGGCGCCGCCTTCCTCACCTGCACGCTCGTATGCCTGCTCATGTGGTACGGAGGAATTGTCATTCAGGCAGCATTCATGATTCTGGTCATATTTCTGCTCTGGCGCAGCAACAGGCAGTACAAACTCAAACAGCAGAAGGAAAATGACAGTGAAAACAGCATAAGCCGCATACTCAGGGAGAAAGACCCGGAAAAAACATGGGAAATGCTCAGGATACACTACAGAGACACCCAGTCCATGGTATGCCGCTACTCGGTCTCGCACTATGATTCCATCGTGGACGCTTTTTCGTCCGAAAACACCAAGATTCTGCGGAAGAATGACAAAGACCTCCACAAAGCTACCGATACGCTGAAAAGCATCAGGCGGGAAGAACTGCTGGCGCTGAAGAAATCACCGCTCGACGTGGCGATTGAACGCAACACATGGTTCCACGTAGGCATGAACAGCGATCAGCAGTACATCTACACCCTAAGAAGGATGCTGAATCCCATCAAGGAGCATGTAGACAACAACTTCTATCCTCTTCCGAAAGAGTACCGGGAAGAATACGCATCGGTAAAGGAAGAGGTCGATCTGCTCATGATGGACACCTGCGAAGCATTCGACAAGGAAGATTTCGGAAACTACCGTTCAATCCTGGAAGAAGCGGACAACTGCAAGACAGCCCTTTCCGCACTGAGAAAGAAACACATGCAAAGGATGCAGACAAACAAGGACAACAAATATCTGCATATCGACATGGTCTATCTCAATCTCCTTCAGGAAACACAGCAGTTTCTCAGCGTAATGCGGCATCAGCTGCGTTCCACCAAGAAGTTCCTGGAAGGTTAGTTCCCCGGCACGATGTGCCGGTCTGTCCCCAGCGACATGGAAGGATTTTATGTCCGTACCATGTCGCAGGCGACATATTTTGGTTTATCTTTGAAAAAAAGCCATGAAAGAAAGCGAAAAATTCATCTTCGGCGCCGATACTGCCTGGCACGACGCAGGCGGCGGAACTCAACGGCAGATTCTGGGATACAACGACAATCTGATGATGGTCAAAGTAAAATTCAGAAAGGGAGACAGAGGTGCCGTACATTCGCATCCTCATTCACAGGTCACTTTCGTAGCGGAAGGTGCTTTTGAATTCACCGTCGGCAACGTCACGAAGACAGTCAGGAAAGGAGACGCCCTGTATCAGGCCCCTGACATAGAACACGGATGCGTATGCCTCGAGGACGGCCTGTTGATCGACTGTTTCAATCCCATGCGTGAAAACTTTCTTGCCGGGCAATGACGTGCATCGGCGGATTATCTGCCGGCTCCGGATGTTTTACGGCGGAGATGCCTGGGAATGCCGGACACGACAATGATGCCCAGAACAATTGCGAACGTCACCGACATGGCTGTTACACCGCTCCAGAATGCAGGATGAAACTGGCTGGAACACAAAAAGTACGTAGTCCAGAATATGCCTCCTCCGGGAATCAGCGGAAAGAGACCGGTAATCAGGAAAACCGTTTCGGGGCAACGTCTCGCCACGGCGAGTTCCCTTGCGGCAAGCGCGGTTATGAAAGCTGCGGCCAACGAGGATTCGAACACGGACAGTCCGAAATACCTGTTGACAATCAGATATGACGTCCAGCACAATGTTCCGGTGAGTCCGGCCCAGAAGTATTCTCTGCGCGGAGCACCGAACAATATGGCGAAACTTACCGTGCCTATGAAACTTGCCGTTATCTGGGGCAGGAGTCCGGCAGTCGAAGGGTCTGACAAAGCTCCGGAAAGCCGGATCATTTCACCGTCGAAATGGCCTCCGACCACAAAAACGAAGCATGAACCTACGGCAATGGCCATAAAAACGAGAAGCGCATCCAAAAGCCGCGTCACTCCCGAAAGATAATCCTCATTGGCCAGATCCCTGATCCCGTTGGTGAAAGCCACTCCCGGAATAAGCGGAATCAAAGAGCCTACGATCATGTTGCCGAGGCTTTCCCCGAATCCTATCTTCCAGAAAAACAGACACATCAAGGCAGCGAACGCACCGCTGACAATATTGCCGAGCAATTTGGTGAAATGACGCGAGGAAAAATACAGGACTACGACCCATAGCAAAAAACCTATCACAAAACAGGCTGCGCAGTCAAGCAGGCCTCCTCCGAATATGGCACAAAACCCGGCACTTCCGAAAGCGGACGCCGTTATCTGTTCCAGATCCGGTTTCTGCTTCATCGCCCGAATCTCCGCGAGTCTCCTCCGTACAGCCGGAAGATCATACTTTCCAGCTTCGATCTCTCTGGACAATTTGTTTACTGCCACAATCTTGTCCATCTGCGTACCCTTGATGGGAATGAATTCGACATTGGCATACTGCCCTCTCCTGTCCGAAGGAGTGCCTTCGGGGGACATGCCTGTAGTGAAAATGCCGTTGCTGATTACATAGAAATTTCTGCTGGTGACACCGAAATGGGAAGATATCCTTTCCATGGTTTCTTCAATGCGGGCGATTTCCGCTCCGTTTTCGAGCAGAATATGTCCGGCTTCCGCCGCTACTTCAAGAACTTCAGCAAGGGAATTGTTCCCGTCCGTTTTTTTCATTTCTTCCATTTCAATGGGCTTTCAACTTTCAAAGTTAATCTGAAAAAGGAAAATATATATAACTTTACCGTCTCAAACCATCTTTTCTCGAAAATATGTCATCTGACTACTCTTTTCTTAAAACATCCAGATTCCGGAAAGAGATTTTGGAGATGCTTGTCGGTGTTCTTGCAGGAGCCGCCGCCGTCTATTATTTTCTCGTGCCGAGCAAACTTATCCTCGGTTCGATCTCGGGACTGGCAATCGTAGTGAACACCCTCATCGGCGACAGCATAAGCGTATCGATGCTCGTTCTCATAATGAACGCCTTTCTGCTCGTCCTCGCCTATCTGTTCCTCGGCGCCGAAGTCGGAATCAAGACTGTCATAGCTTCTCTTCTTCTGGGTCCCTTCATGGACCTTTGGGGAGTTGTCTGCCCTTACGAAAAACTAATCGAACCCGGATACAATTCCGTAATGGGCGAACCGATATTCGACCTGCTCGGTTTTGTGATTCTTCTCGGAGCCTCACAGGCTTTTCTTTTCAGGATAAACACATCCACGGGCGGGCTCGACATAATCGCCATGATCATGAAGAAGTACCTCCACTGGGACATCGGGACATCCGTCAGCGTCTCCGGAATCGCGGTATGCCTCTGCGCATTTCTCATCCATCCTTTCAGGCTTGTCGCCATAGGCATCATCGGCACGTGGCTGAACGGAATCATAGTGGACTATTTCACGGCCAGCATCAACAAAAGAAAACGGGTATGCATAATAAGTCCGGAACATGAACGGCTGAGGGAATATATAGTGAAAGAGCTTGTACGCGGATGCAGCCTGTACAAGATGCAGGGCGGCTACACGGGAGAGGAGACTATCGAAATACAGGCCATCCTGACTCAGTCCGAATTTGCCAACCTTCTGGAATACATAAAGAAGAATGACATCAAAGCATTCATTACCGCAGGCAATTGCAGCGAAGTCTACGGACTGTGGTTTCCCTACAGCAGCCGTCGCAGAAAAGCTGCCGAAATGAAAGAGATAAAACCTGTCGATAACGAACATAAACAATAACCCGCCATGAAACTGCGGCTTTTGCTTTGCGCAATGTTTCTCCTGACGCCATTTTGGCCCGGTGACAGGGACTTTTCATTCGAATACGACGGCAGGATAATCACTCCCGACAGGAAAACATCTATGTGGACGGCAGTCTGAGCGACTCGCAGGCGGCTTCGTCCAAATATGTTTTCAATGACTTCAACGAGGCCATGCTTTCTGCCGACATCGAGACAAATGCCTACGGAGGTTTCGGCCTTCAGCACACCAGCACCACGGGGCCGGAAAGCAGAATAATGCTTCACCATGTGAAAGCAGAGTGGCAATAAAAAGCTACCGGGCAGTTCCTACGTCATAGAGTCTTTCCTGCCTGAATTTGTAAACCAGACATAGAAACCTATGCAGATGAACACCGACAGCATGGAACCAGCCGGAGCAGCAAATCCCATGGGAAGAAGAGTGTCCGGATAAGCCGAGGACAGGAGATACGAAAGCGGTATCCTTACCATAAGAACCGAAAGGAAATTGTGTATGAAAGAGACTATGGAGTAGCCGCAGGCAATGAAAAAACCGCTGAAGCAGAAATGGCATCCTGCCATGGCGGTATCCAGAGAATAGCTTCTGAGATACTCGGCTCCGAGACGGGTGACTTCTTCACTGTCGGTAAACAAGCCTACCACAGGAACAGCTGTAAACTGCATCAGCACAGCCACCGCGCCCCCATAGAGCAAAGCTATCGACATGGCTGTCTTCAAGGTTGCACAGGCACGATCCCATCTCCCGGCACCGATATTCTGCGCGGACATGGTGGATACGGTAGACAACATGGCCGACGGGACAAGAAACAGCATGCTGATTATTTTTTCGACTATGCCTACGGCGGCCGAATCATCCAGTCCCCTGAGATTGGCTATTATGGTTATGACCAGAAAAGCCAGCTGGATGAAACCGTCCTGCACGGCAACCGGAGCACCCGTGGCCAGAATTTTTCCGCCCAAGCGTTTTTGGAATAGAAAGTCTTCTTTACGCAGATTCACGTCAAGAATGCCCCCGAGCCTCATCCAGAGCATGGATACCGCAACACTGAACGCTTGAGAAAAGACAGTGGCATAGGCGGCCCCTGCCGGACCCATGCCCAACCCGCCTATAAACACGAAATCCAGCACGATGTTGAACAGACATGCCACAGCCACGAACCACATCGGGGAGCGGCTGTCTCCGAGTCCTCTGAAAACGGCTGCGATAACATTGTACGCCGTAATGAAAGGAATGCCGGCAAAACAAATGACAAGATAAGACACCGTACCTTCCACAGCTTCGGACGGAGTTGACATCCAGCCGACAATAGGACGTACCAGAAGCAGGGACAGAAAGGTAAGAAGACATGCAAAAACGGAGAAAATCGACACTGTATTGCCTATGACGCCCGATATGGCCCTCTCGTCACCGGCACCGGACGCTCTTGCGATCACGACTGTCGACCCCATGGCAAGGCTAACAAGCACCACGGTAAAGAAATGCATTATCTGGCTGCCGACGGCAACTGCCGTAGTGTTTTCCACCCCGTCATACAGCCCGATTACATACAAGTCCGCCAAACCATATAGAAGCTGGAGGAAATAGGCAAGAAGATACGGAAGGGAAAAGGAGACTATGTCGTTCAATATCGGCCCCTTTGTCAAATCAACTCTGGACATCTTTCAAGTTTATTGTTCAAACCGGATCAACATCAACGGCAAGATAGCCCGGCCACTTGCTCTCTTTTTCAAATCGCAATGCATAGTCGTATATCTTTTTCTTATCAGCCGGAAGATTGCGGTCACGTTCCAGCGTCACCCTGACATTGCGGATGTACATGTCGGACTGCCGGTCTACCGGCGGCGGATACGGCTCCGACACACGGCTGTCATCAGCCAGAAGCGTTCTGAGCCCGGCAGACAATTGCGCAGAAATTTTCTCCAGCCTCGACAGATCCGGATCCCTCAGAATGAAGATAATCAGTCTGGTAAAAGGAGGATATGCGAACCGCCGGCGCAGTTCCAGTTCGGAAACTCCAAGAAAGGAAGAATCCCCTCCTTCGAGCAGACGGCGGTAAACAGGATGGTCAGGTTGGGCGGTCTGTATGACAAAAAGGCTCTCCTTTCCCCTGCGGCCGCCCCTGCCCTTAAGCTGCTCCAGAAGCTGATACGCTTTCTCGTCCGCACGGAAATCAAATTGTCCGAGCAACGTGTCGGACTGTATCACCGCGACAAGCACAAGATTGGCGAAATCAAACCCTTTGGCGACTATCTGCGTGCCCACAAGAATATCCGTCTTCCCTTCTGCGAAATCCTTGATTATGCCGGAGGAAGAAGAGGAATTGTCCCCGTCAAGCCTGGCCACTCTCGCAGAAGGAAACAGCGCGGACAGTTCCTCTTCTATCTTCTGCGTACCGCTCCCCATTGGCCTCAGTTTGCCTCCGCATTCAGGACAGATGCCGCTGAAACGGACTGTACGTCCGCAGTAATGGCACATCAGCGCTTCCCTGTCTTTATGATAGCTCAACGGGACATCGCAATGCCCGCACCGGGGAATTAAACCGCAGCCTTCACACTGGACAGCGGGGGCATAGGCTTTCCGACCTCTCAGTACAAGGACCTGCTCTCCCCTGCCAAGGGTTTCTCTGATATGGGATATAAGCTTCAGGCTGAAATCGCCCTCCATACCGTTCTTCCTGCGCTCGGAGATGGTGTCGATGATTTCCACACGGGAATCATCACCGCGGTAGTAACGTTCTTTAAGCCGTACGACGGCATATTTCCCCGTCATGGAATTGTACATGGACTCGAACGAAGGGGTCGCTGATCCGAGCAGCAAAGCGGAAGAATGAATTGCGGCAAGGACGGCCGCCGTATCCCTGCCGTTGTACCGCGGTGCGGGCGATTCCTGCTTGTAGGAAAAATCATGCTCCTCGTCAACTATCACCAGACCCAGATCGTGATGCGGAAGGAACACGGAAGAACGTGTGCCAAGCACGACATACGGGGCAGTTCTGATCGCAGAAGCCACTTCTCTTTTTCTGACAGGACTCTCCGCGCTGTGGAAAACGGCCAGCGATTCTCCGAAATAACTCCTGAGCCGGTACTCAAGCTGACGGCTCAAGGCTATCTCCGGGACCATGTAGAGGACATTATGGCCGGATGCCAGCGTTTTCAGCGCCACCGAAATATAGATTTCCGTCTTTCCGGACCCCGTCACTCCGTCAAGCAGGACGGTCTTGCCCCTGTCGAAGGCTTCCAGGATCTCCGTCATGGCTTTATTCTGGACTGCCGTCAGCTCAGGTGCGGAATATTCAGCAATTGACGGACCGACCGCATGAAGGTTGACGGAGTTTTCAGATTCACCGGAGGAAAAGGTTGACAATCTCGCGTTCACATCAGCCTTCTGCACCGCCAGACGTTCTATCCGGCTTTTCAAATCGAGGTATTTTTTCGTATCCGTCCTTTTCATCCCGTCCAGCACCGCAGTCCGCATTCTAAGCTTTTCTTCAAGCATTTCAGCCTTGGCCATGAGCGCTGCCCTTTCCTTCTCGGCTTTTTCTTTCCGGCCGTTCATCATACGGAGCCCCGTCTTTTCACCGCTGACACGCATGGACGGGTAAGCAGCTTTGTAAACTTCACCGATGGTGCACATATAGTAGGATGAAACGAACTCCCACAGCCGTATCTCTTCGCGGCTCACCGCCTCAAGGGACTCGACAGACTCCACATCCAGAATCTTATCTTCGGCCGCAGAGGGAACAATCCCGACCTCATAGACCACTGCGACATAATACCTGCGTGCGAAACGTACACGTACCCTGCCACCGACGCCAAGGTTCATGGAAACATCGGCACGATAACATGGATTCCACTCCAGACGAAGCGGAAGAATGACGGATATGTACATTTTTTCTGAAGTCATAAAACTGATCCCGGCAAAAAGTTCAAAAATATTCCGGTAAAAATTTGGAGCAAGACAAATTTTGACTATCTTTGCAATCCCAACAGAAATGGTGCTGTAGCTCAGCTGGTAGAGCAATGGACTGAAAATCCATGTGTCACTGGTTCAACTCCCGTCAGCACCACTTCCGAAAGCGGACCGAATCACTTTGGTCCGCTTTCTCTTTTTACTTTCCGAAGCCTTGCAAAACCTTTATACAGCACGTCAATCAGATCTCTGCTGCTGTACGCCTCTTCCGTGCAGCGCTCGGTAAGCCTGTCTCCGGCATAGCCGTGTATCCACACTCCGAGGAGAGCGGCGTCAAGACCTGCGAGACCTCTTGCCATAAGCCCGGAAACGAGTCCGGCAAGCACGTCTCCGCTCCCGCCCTTGGCCATGCCTGCATTTCCGGTCGGATTGACATACTTTTCCGCCGTGGAAGAGAATATTTCGGTATGAAACCCTTTGGAAACAAGCGTACAGCCATATCTCGAGCAGAAATCCCATATGGCCCGATCTTTTTCCTCATCAGTTTTCCAGCTGAGCATACGCCTGAGTTCACCCTGATGGGGAGTCAATACGGACCCCTCCGGTATGAGGCTCTTCAGGTCCGGATGACCGGATATGATGTTCAGCGCATCGGCATCGAGCATCATGGGAATACCCTCTTCGCGTGCGGTGCCAAGCAGATCCGCAAAGGCGTCGACCGTATTTCCGGCACGTCCGAGTCCCGGACCGACACCCACGGCAGAATACCTTCCAATGTCTGAAGGCGGATTTGAAAAGCAGTCTCCGCTCTCTATGGAAAACATAGCCGAAGGACAGGACACCATGGCGGCCGCGGCGGCATTCTCCACCGTATGCAGCGTAACAAGGCCGCAGCCGGACTTCAAAGCGGCGCCGCATGAAAGCAAGGCGGCTCCCGGCATGGTCCTGCAGCCGCACACCAGCAGAAGATGCCCGTAGTCTCGCTTTGAAGTACAATCCTTCCTGCCCGGCAGCAGACCTGCAAGGTAATCCTCGTTCACATTCACCATAGCGCCGGCCTTACTTTTTCTCCAGTTTGGATTTTGCCTTTTTGAGGAACTTTTCTTCATCTATCACGAATCTCTCATGGACGCCCTCCCCTATGAGACCGGCGGAATCGTAGGCCTTCACTTCAAACGTAAGCCTCCTTCCGTCAATGCCGGTTAGAACGGACTCGCAACGGACCTTCATCCCGACGGGAGTGGAGCTGACATGTGCCACGTCGACATGGGTTCCCACGGTTTCCTGCCCTTCGTCCAGATATGGCGTGACCGACATGCGGCAGGTCTTTTCCATCATTGCTATCATCATGGGAGTCGCGAACACCTTGAGGCTTCCGCTCCCGATATGCTGCGCGCTCTGCGCATCTGTCACTGTCAATTCAAGACAGCCCTTGATTCCTGTTTCTAACATGCCGTAAATTTAAGAAGGCATTTCGACTTTTTCCAAATTTTCTTCAGATGCAAGTATTTTTCTATCTTTACGGGCTGTTCCATGCGCCGTATCATCTTCCATATAGACGTAAATTCCGCCTTCCTTTCCTGGTCCGCCGTCAAATTGCTGAAAGACGGAGAGCGGGACATACGCCTGATTCCTTCCGTAGTCTCTGGAGACCCGCAGGACAGGAGAAGCATAATAGCGGCGGCTTCGATTCCCGCAAAAAAGATTGGAATAAAGACAGCTGAACCTGTCTCGATGGCTCTTAGAAAATGTCCTTCGCTCGTCATAGTCAAAGGAGATTGGGAATGGTACAGGACCTGCTCAGAAGGTTTCATAGAGATATGCAGAAGCTATTCTCCGGTGCTTCAGCAGTTTTCCATCGACGAATGTTTCATAGACATGACCTTCCGCTGCTACAGGAAAGATCCGGAAGAAATCGCCGCAAAACTCAAGGACGAAATAAGGCAGACGCTCGGCTTCACGGTAAATGTCGGCATCGGCTCGAACAAGCTTCTGGCCAAAATGGCATCGGACTTTGAGAAACCGGACAAGGTGCACACTCTGTGGGAAGAGGAAATCTCCGCAAAGATGTGGCCTCTGGGCGTGAGGGATCTGCTGTGGGTCGGCAAGAAGACCGAAGAAAGACTGACATGGCATGGCATCAGGACAATCGGTGACCTGGCCGGGCTCGGAACGGAGTCCCTTACAGCCATTGTAGGCAAGAAGTTTGCTGAACAGCTCCATGACCTGGCAAACGGGATAGACGATTCGCCTGTCGAAACGGAGACACATGACGCGAAAAGCTACAGCGCGGAAAGGACATTCGAGAAAGATCTGTCCGATCCCCGGTCGCTTGACAAAGAACTTTTCAAAACGGCCTGCATCGTCGCCGGAAGGATAAGGAGGGATTCCTTCAAAGCTTCCACCGTGTACATCTTTGTAAAGCACAGCGACTTCAGCGTCGTACAGAAACAAAGCCGGCTTGACAAACCTTCCGATGTGACAGCCGTCATTCTCAATGCCGCAAGACGTATGCTGACGGAGATTTGGGACGGGAAGACGCCATTGCGCCAGGTCGGACTCGGGGTGTCGAAACTGAGCAGAGACAGCTTCGAACAGATGCTTCTCTTTGAGGACCCGCAGATGGAGTATTACCGGGAGTGGGACAGGATGTACGACGAAAAGAATGCAAAAAAGAAGAAATGATTTTTTTTGTTAAATTTGTAAGATTGCACATAAATTGACTGCAATGGGTAAAACAATCGCTATAGCAAACCAGAAGGGCGGTGTAGGCAAAACTACCACCGCGATCAATCTTGCGGCCTCGCTCGCCGTCCTTGAAAAGAAGGTTCTGATAATAGATGCCGATCCTCAGGCCAATACGACCTCCGGACTGAACTTTTCCCCGGAAGACGAAAGGAAACGGACGCTGTATGAAGTTCTGATAGGTGAATGCGATGTCCATGACGCATTGATACAGACCGAGATGACCAATCTGCACATGATTCCCTCGCATATCAATCTCGTCGGGGCGGAAATCGAGCTGCTACAGTCCGACGACAGGGAGTCCATACTCAGAAAGGCCCTTGCCCCCGTAAAGGCAGACTATGACTACATAATCATAGACTGCTCCCCCTCCCTCGGTCTGATAACGGTCAACTGCCTCACGGCAGCCGATTCCGTACTCATTCCGGTGCAGCCGGAGTTTTTCGCCCTTGAAGGTCTGGGCAAACTGCTCCAGACAATCAGGCTCGTACAAAACGGGACGAACCCGTCCCTCACCATAGAAGGATTCCTGGTGACCATGTTCGACGGAAGGACCAAAGTCCACAGTCAGGTAGTCGCCGAACTGAAAGAACACTTCCGGGACATGGTGTTCAACACCGTAATCCAGAGAAACATACGTCTTAGCGAGGCCCCGTCGCACGGCAAACCGATCATCCTTTATGACGTCATGTGCAACGGCACGAACAACTACCTCAGTCTTGCCAAAGAGGTTCTTGAGAGAAACAATAAGAAAAACTGAAAATGTCAGGGAAACAGCAGAGAGGCCTGGGCAGAGGACTGGGCGCATTGTTAGGAGAGAACGGAGACCTGTCAAAGCTCAGGCAGCCGGTCGGATACATAAACAAGGAAGTCGTCGGGACGAAAGAGAACGTGGACACGTCGGACATTCTGAGGATTCCCACAGACATGATCGAACCGAACCCGTTCCAGCCCAGATCTTCATTTGATCAGGAGGCACTCTCGGAACTGGCCGATTCCATACGCACGTTCGGTCTCATACAGCCTATCACCGTCCGCAAGAAATCCGATGAGAAGTATCAGATCATAAGCGGTGAAAGAAGATTCCGCGCCTGCAGGCTGGCCGGCATGGACATGATTCCCGCATACATCAGGGATGCGAATGACCAGGGTATGCTGGAGATGGCCATAGTCGAGAACATCCAGAGAGAGAATCTGGATCCGATAGAAGTGGCGATGAGCTATCAGAGGCTCATTGAGGAATGTCACCTCACACAGGAACAGATGGCGGACAGGGTAGGAAAGAAAAGGGTCTCCGTGACCAACTACCTGAGGCTGCTCAAGCTGCCTGCAAAAGTCCAGCACGATCTGAAAGTGGGACTGCTGAGTGTCGGCCACGCAAAGGTCCTGCTCGGGATAGAAAACCCGGCTCTGCAGGAAGAACTGTGCGATGCCGTGATCAAGAACGGACTTTCGGTCCGCCAGCTTGAAGAAAAGATAAGGAAAACCGTTTCCCCGGAAAAGAAGGAGAACACGAAGCAGGACCTTCCGGAAGAATATTATAAAATTCTGGAACACATAGGCAAATTCTTCAACAACAGCATAAGTCTCAGACGCTCATCCAACGGGAAAGGAAGCATGACGATACGGTTCGATTCCGACGAGGAAATGGGACGTTTCCTTAAAGCCCTGGACGATTCCAAGTTATAGACCCTGATGAAGAAGATCCTTGAATATCTGCTTGCCGCAGCCGTTGCGGTGCTGCTTCCTTCGACAGCAAATGCTCAGTTCAGGGAAGATGCCTTCACTCAAAACTACAACGACGCGGCGGACACCACGGCGAAGGATTCCACGGACGTGATGTTCTCATTCAAAGACTATTTCGGAGGGCTTGCCCACAAGAACGAATCCAAGATAGGAACCGTCATGGCCGGGTCTGCGGTATTCATCGGCGGCGCTCAGATCTATAACAGGCAATATTGGAAGCTTCCCGTCATATACGGAGGATTGGGCGCCGGCATCGGCGGAGGCCTGATCTACAGAAACCGATGGAAAAAAAACGGTGACGATGACGACAAGACGGTCAGCAACCTATTTTTCGCCGGAGCCGGCCTTGTCTACTGGGGTGCGCTCATGGACGGGACTTTCAACTACAGACGCGAAGAAAAGCACCAGCCCGGCAAAGCTACAATGTATGCCATTCTGTTTCCGGGGCTCGGACAGGTATACAACGGAGAGTACTGGAAAGTCCCCATATACTAT
>CAYWPV010000019.1:0-6404 GCA_964460265.1 uncultured Muribaculaceae bacterium
ATACGGTAGGAGAATAAAGCAACTTGACTCTCTGGTGAGCCGGTGTCTGTATTAGACTTCCCGTACTTCGCGAAAATCTCTTGCTTCTTTTCAGGCATTAAATACTCAGCCATTACGCAAAAAATTTAGTTAAAAATGTGTTTACTTCAAACATCTGCAAATATACGGATATTTCCTGACAAAACAATTGCTTTCACAATAATAGATACCTTTTTAGCGCCGATCGCATCTCCCGCACGGTGGAGGAACCTTCCGTCCCGAATTCCTTCCGGCACAAGGAGGCGAGCAACGCATGGAACTGCGGTCCGTGGTTCATATATCGCAAATGACACAGCTCATGAAGCATGACATAGTCTCTCAGACTCTGCGGAAGCCGGACTAGGTTGAGATTGAGGTTTATATTGCCGTGCGATGAGCAGCTCCCCCAGTTTGAGACATTGTGCTTGACAAACACCCTGTTGATAGCGAAACCGTACTTAGCCGCAAGCTCACGCAGCCTCGGCGGCAGCACTGCCTTCGCTTCCTTCCTCCACTTTTCCACCGCAGCGCTCCGTACATCCTCCGAAGGGATATCGTCCACGGCAGCTCCGGAAGCCTGTTTCATATCGTCCATCGCCTCACGCACCGCTGCGCCCTGCTTCATGACAGCCTTCAGAATCCAATCTCTACGGGATGCGAGAAAAGCGAGCCCTTCTTCATAAGAAACCCGATATGGAATCGTCAGCCTGATTCCTTCCAAGGGATGGACTCTTACGCTGAGTCTTTTGGCAGCACGGCTTCTTCGTATCACCACCCTTCCTACCCCGATGTCAGTATATTCTCTTTCTTCCATATTTATTCATCCTGTATCCAAATATAATTCATGCAGCCCTCGTTTTCCTAAAAAAACAGATTAAAACGGATAAAATATTTTCTGCTATGAAAGTATTTCATAAATTTATAGTTTATGAGCTTTAAAGAAAAAAATGCAACCAGGATTATAGTCTCCCTGATTCCGATACTGACGCTTATCATCGTATTGGCGGTAAACATTTCCATATTCGGAAGCGACTCGATTCTCGGAGCCAGCCAGGTAGCTCTTCTGCTTGCTGCAGGAGTGTGCGTATGGCTGTCCATGTGGATCTTCAGGACGCCATGGGATAATTTCGTCAGGGAAATCGAGAAAAACGTCTCGGATGTCACCACTGCCATACTCATACTTTTTCTGATAGGAGCCATATCGGGGACATGGACGGCAAGCGGCATAATTCCTACTTTCATCTGTTACGGAGTCAAAATCATAAGCCCCAAGTTTTTCCTCTTTTCGGCCTGCCTCATCTGCTCCATCATTTCAGTCATGATAGGAAGCAGCTGGACAACCATAGCCACCATAGGCGTGGCCTTGCTGGGAATAGGGAGGGCCGAGGGATTCTCGGACGGGATGATTGCCGGAGCCATAATATCCGGAGCATATTTCGGCGACAAGATATCTCCGCTTTCGGATACCACGGTCATGGCATCATCCATCAACAAGGTACCGCTGTTCACGCATATCAGGTACATGATGATAACCACGACACCGTCCATAGCCATAGCTCTCATCCTGTTCGGAATAATAGGCCTCTCCCACGGCGGCGGAGACACTTCCAGGATTTCAATGTACACCGATGTGCTGAACGACAGATTCAACATTTCGCCGTGGCTTCTTGTCGTGCCGGTGCTCACGGCCGTCATGATTGCAAAAAAAATACCTGCACTGATCGTGCTGTCGCTTTCCACCTTGATGGCCGTCATCGCCGCACTCATCGCCCAACCGCAGATCATCTCTGAAATCGGACGGGCCGCAACCGATGCCTCTGAATGGAAAATAAAATTCGGAGGGGTAATGCGTTCCATCTACGACAGCGTGCAGATACAGACCGGCAATGCCGACGTTGACTCGCTCGTCGCATCCAAAGGAATGCTCGGAATGCTCAACACAGTTTACCTGATACTCTGCTCGATGACGTTCGGAGGGGTGATGAGGGCCAGCGGAATGATCAGGCACCTGGCATCGCTCATGCTGCCTTTCACAAGGACAAGGACCGGGCTGGTCGCCTCGACGGTATTCACCGGAACGGCCCTGAACGGAATCGTATCCGACCAATACCTCGCCATAATCCTGACCTCCAACCTGTTCAAGGATCTGTACGAAAAGGAAGGGTACGAAAACAGGCTGCTGAGCCGCACCGTTGAAGATTCGGCAAGCATAACTTCTCCTCTCTACCCGTGGAGCAGCTGCGGAATGACCCAGGCCACCATACTCGGAGTCCCCACGCTCACATACCTTCCATTCTGCTTCTTCAACATCATAGGCCCGATTACCAGCATAATAATCGCCGCCACCGGCTACAAAATCGCAAAACCCAAATAATCGACCTCCCGAAATGAGAAATAATCCGAAATTCAAACTGGCGGTTTCCCTGATTCCGGTCGTGGCTCTCGCCCTGATGCTATGGTTCATCATAGCGGAATATGGCGGAGATGCCATTTCCGGAGGAAGCCAGGTCGTACTGCTCTTGTCGGCAGGAATCTGCATCGCATTGTCAATCTGGCTTTTCAAGACACCATGGAAAGCTTTTGAGGACGAAATGGCAAACAGCATAGGAGAACTTGCAATGGCCATTCTCATACTTCTGCTCATAGGCGCCCTTTCGGGCTCATGGACAGTCAGCGGGATAGTGCCGGCCTTCATCTGCTACGGAGTGCAGCTCATAAGCCCGAAGATTTTCCTTATAACGACCTGCATCATCTGCTGCATAGTTTCATTGGCCACAGGAAGTTCATGGACGACAATCGCCACCATAGGCGTAGCTCTGTTGGGAATAGGCAAGGCGGAAGGATTCAGCGACCCGGTCATAGCCGGTGCAATCATATCCGGCTCATATTTCGGTGACAAAATTTCTCCGCTCTCTGACACTACGGTCATCGCCGCATCATGTAACAAGGTCCCTATGTTCGAGCACATACGATACATGCTGATAACAACAATCCCTGCTCTCGTCATCACGCTTGTAATTTTCCTCATCATGGGATTTTCGCACAGCGAAGGAGACAGTTCCTCCATCATGCAGTACACCTACAGCCTCCGCGACACATTCCACATAAGCCCATGGCTGATGACCGTGCCGGTTCTGACGGCATGGATGATAATAAAAAAAGCCCCTGCATTCATCGTGCTCGGGGTCTCCGCTCTCGCCGGAGCGGTTCTCGCCATCATCGCCCAGCCCGACATCGTTCATCAGATAGGAAAAGAAGTGTCAGGAGAGGGTGCGGGCGTCAAGACTCAGCTGATAGGAGCAGTGGAAATGCTTTACAACAACACAAACATAGATTCGGGAAACGATGCCGTCAACTCCTTGATAGCGACAAGAGGCATGAAAGGGATGCTCAGCACAATCTTTCTCGTGATATGCTCGCTGTGTTTCGGAAGCTGCATGAAAGCCGGAGGGATGCTGTACAACCTAACCGCACTGGTCGTTCCGTTCACCAGAAAGAGAACGGGACTTGTGGCATCAACCATCTGCACAGGCACTGTGATGACCGCCATCGCAGCTGACCAGTACCTGTCCATACTTTTGACTTCCAACCTGTTCAGGGACATCTACAAAAAGGAAGGCTACGAAGGAAAGCTTCTCAGCCGGTCGGTGGAAGATTCTTCCACAGTGGTCTCCCCGCTGATTCCGTGGAGCAGCTGCGGAATGACGCAGTCCACGATTCTCGGTGTCCCCACTCTGACGTACCTCCCCTGGTGCTTTTTCAACATCCTCAGTCCGATCATGGGCATAGTCATAGCGGCGACAGGCTATAAGATATTCAGACACAAAGATTCTGAAGCAGAGAAAGGTTCAGCCGAGGTGGAAGCGAAGTAACCGCACAACCCGACGGAGCTTAAGAATCGGAAGCAATTTTAACGCTTTGGCGAAATTTTAATCGATTACCGTTCATTTCTTATTAGAAATTCTTATATTTGGTTTCGGAACTTTGCCGGGAAGAAAGCCGACACACCACACCGATAACACACATACCAAAAGACTTACATACAAAAAAAGAAAATGAAAAAATTTTTCGCGTTCATCCCGGCCGTATTGTTGGCGGCCTCATGCAACAACAGCAGCGACAACGCAGAGACATCGTCAGACTACCTAATCAGCTATGAAGTAGCTTTTGACACAAAAGGAAAATATCTGGATGTCGACATGGAATACATTCCTTCTTCAACAAACTCCAAGGAAGTGACTTTCAAGATGCCCGTCTGGGCCCCCGGATACTATATAATAATGGATTACCCGAAATATCTGATGGATTTTGAAGCCAGAGACCCGTCCGGAAGGGAACTGAAGTGGGACAAGGAAGGCAAAAACGGATGGAAAGTCGAAACGGCCGACACGGTTCTCGTCAGCTATAAGGTTCTTGCCGATTCCCGTTCGGTTGCGGAAAGCCGACTGGAAGAAAACACGGCTTTCATAGCTCCGAACGGAGTGTTCATGTACGTAAAAGACGACGTCAAGCATCCCGTGAGCGTAAAATTCAACACTCCGGCGGAGTGGACAAAAATCTCCACGGCGCTTGAACAGAAGGACGGGGTTTACTATGCACCTGATTTCGACGTACTCTACGATTCTCCCGTACTGCTCGGCAACCAATACGTAAAAACCATTGAACACGAAGGCCACAGCTACGAATTTGCGGTGGAAACACCTAAAGGATTCGAGGAGAGTCCGATAGCGGAAGATTTCCTGAAAGCCGTCGATCAGGCCATTGCAATTTTCGGAGGCACCGCCTATGATTCTTATCATCTGCTCCTTCTCGGCCCCGGAGGCGGAGGACTTGAACACCAGGCTTCCCAGGCGGACTACACGGCCGGACATTGGGATTTCGACACGAGGGCGGAATACCTGAGCATGCTGAAATTCATCACGCACGAATATTTCCACAACTACAACGTAAAGGCCATCCGTCCTTCCGAGCTGGTACCGTTCGACTACGATAAGGAAAACTATACGACAGGACTGTGGATAAGCGAAGGCGTCACCTGTTTCTATGAAAGCGTACTGCTCATGAGAGCCGGCATAATAAGCGAACAGGACCATTTCGACTACATATCCGGACATATCTCAGACACGCAGAACACTCCGGGCAGACAGCACATGAGCCTCAGGAGAAGCAGCTACGACATCTGGCTCAACTTTTTCAACAGAAACAGCAACGCACATGACGCCATCATCTCATATTATGTCAAAGGCCCCGTCGTGGCATTCCTGCTTGACACGCGCATCAGAACCGTGACCGGCAATGCGAAAAGCCTTGACAACGTAATGAGAATCCTGTACGACGAGTGCTACCGGCAGGGCAAGGGCTTCACTGAAGAGGGGTTCTGGAGCATAGTGGAAAGAGTGGCAGGACAGAAACTTGACGACATCCGCCGCTACGTGGACACCACGGACGAAATAGACTACGAATCCATTCTCGGACCCGCAGGGCTCTCAATAGACCGCACAACATGGAAAATCACAAGGAACTGATTCCGTCACACAGACATACTCTTTTATAAACACACATAAAAACACACTAAAACACAAATCGATTTTTACACTTTAACGGCTTGCGAAATTTAAAAAAATTCAATAGCTTTCTAACAACATTTATTCAGTTCTATATGAAACGGCTTATTTTTGGACTTCTTGCGGCCGTCATCTGCGCTTCAAGTGCTTTTGGCCAGACAAGAAAAGTGACCGGAACAATCACGTCCGACGCCGACGGTTCTCCAGTCGTGGGAGCCACGGTACAGGATCAGTCATCCGGACAGTTCGCCATCTCGTCAGACGATGGCACTTTCTCTATCAACGCCTCTGAAAAAGCGAAGGACCTGCTCATACAGTGCCTTGGCTTCAGAGACTACTCTCTCTCGCTGACCACAGCAAGCGACTACAAGATTACGATGGAAGCAGACCTCATGATGCTTGACGAAACCATGGTCATAGCATACGGACAGGGCAAGAAGACATCCTTTACGGGTTCGGCTTCCGTGGTCAAGAAAGAAGATCTCCAGAAAATCAGCACCTCCAACGTGACCCAGGCCCTGCAGGGACTGTCTGCCGGCGTGCAGGTCATCAACAACTCCGGACAACCGGGTGACGGCGGTACCATCCAGATTCGAGGAATCGGTTCCATGAACGCATCAAGCAGCCCTCTGTACGTTGTTGACGGAGTCGCCTATTCAGGATATGTAAACGCCATCAACTCTGCCGACATCGAGTCCATGACCGTCCTCAAGGACGCATCGGCCACGGCTCTTTACGGTTCACGTGCAGCAAACGGTGTCATCGTGATCACCACGAAGAAAGGACAGAGCGAAGAAGGCAAAGTTTCCTTCCGTGCGAGCC
>CAYWPV010000019.1:6414-23165 GCA_964460265.1 uncultured Muribaculaceae bacterium
CGGTTTTGCATCCCTCGCAGTTCCGCTCCCGAAACAGCTTACTCCCGAGGAGTTCGCGCTCGTAACATGGCGTGCGCTCTACGGAAAAGCCATTGACGCAGGAAACGACAGTGCTGGAGCAGGAACAATCGCTTCCAACACCCTTCTCAACGAACTCGGAATCAACCCTTGGAACACATCGAACATCATTGATGCGGAAGGCAATGTTCTCGTAGGGGCAAACGACCGCAAATGGTTCGGAGACTGGAGAGGTGAACTCATCAAGTCCCGTCCCCGTCAGGAATACAACGTCGATCTCAGCGGAAAGAGGGGCAATTCAAGCTATTTCTTCTCCGGAAACTATCTCGATGACAAGGGCGTGTACACGACCCAGCAGTTCAAGAGATTCGGCGGACGTGCCAATGTCATAACGAAAGTAAAGGACTGGCTTGAGTTCGGCGCCAACAACTCATTCTCACACAGCATCACCGACGCTCCCGGCTCAGACAGCGTCATGTGGTTTCTCCGTACCGTTCCTACGATATACAGCATCTACCAGTATGACGAAGTCACGGGACAGTATCTCAGAGATTCAAACGGTGACAAGATCTACGATTACGGTGACTACCGCAAGGGCTGGGCAGGCTGGAACGTGCTTGCGGACGCGAAGTACAATTCATACAAAACCAACGTGGACAACATTTCGACACGTGACTATGCCGAGATTACATTCCTGCCGGAACTCAAATTCCGCAGCACGCTTGCAATCGACTACTATCTGTCCAAATATGACAGCTACTCAAGCGCCGAATACGGCTCATCTGCCGGCGTAGGCGGTGAAGCTTACAAAGCATGGACAAAGAACGTGTCCACCACATGGACAAATCTCCTGACTTTCGACAAGAAGTTCGGTGACCACACTCTCGGTGTACTCCTCGGAGAAGAGAGCTTCAAGAGAAACGTGGCGGGTTTGAGCGCGGACAGAACCGGATTTCCCGGTGCTGGTCTCAAGGAGCTCGTATCGGCCGCCGTGCCCGTGAGTTCATCTTCATACGAAGACAACTACGGTCTGCTTTCATTCTTCAGCAGAGTGGAATACGACTATGCCGACAAGTACTACGTTTCAGCTTCATTGAGAGAAGACGGCTCATCCAAGTTCTCGAAATCACAGCGCTGGGGTACATTCTGGTCCCTCGGAGCATCCTGGAGAATAAACAACGAGAACTGGCTCAAAGATGTCAAGTGGATTGACAACCTCAAACTCAAAGCCAGCTACGGTGCCGTAGGTAACGACAACCTTTCATCATGGTACTGCTACCAGGGCCTCTACGCCACCGGCTACAACGACATGAAGAACGCTGGTGTCGTCATATCACGTCTTCCCAACGAAACCCTCAAATGGGAAACCAACCTCCAGTTCAACACAGGTATCGACTTCGCTCTCTTCAGAAGACTCACGGGTAGCGTCGAGTTCTTCAACAGAAAGTCCAAGGACCTTCTCTTCTCCATGCCTATGGCTCCTTCCACAGGTTTCAGCGGAATCGACAAGAACATCGGTGACGTCAAGAACTACGGCATCGAGGCCACATTCGACCTGAACATCTTCAACAAGAAGAACTTCACGTGGAACATGAACCTCAACCTCACCCACTATACCAACAAGATCACCAAGCTCCCTCAGAACGAGATGAACTCCGGCGTATTCAAGTGGAGAGAAGGCAAGAGCCGCTACAACTTCTGGGGCCCCGTCTACGCAGGCGTAAATCCTGAAAACGGTAACGACCAGTGGTACAAGAACATCTACGACTATGACGCAGAGGGCAACAAAGTGGTGGTCGACAGAGTCATCACAGAAAGTTCATCAGACGTCACAAGCGATGATCAGAAGCAGTATCTCGGAAGCTCGATCCCCGACATCTTCGGAGGATGGACCAACAGCTTCAGCGCATACGGATTCGACCTTTCCGTAATGCTGTACTACAGCTTCGGCGGAAAACTCTATGACAGCGACTATTCACAGATGGCCATTTATCGTCAGGGATTCTCTCTCCATAAGGACACCCTCGAAAAGGGTTGGACCGAGAGCAACAAGAACGGGTCACTTCCCCGTCTGAACGCAAACGCGATAGATGTGTTCTCCAACAAATATCTGTTCGACAACTCATTTGTACGTCTCAGAAACGTGACACTCGGATATACTCTTCCTCAGAGCATTCTGAACAAGGTGGACATCGACCAGCTCAGAGTATATGTACAGGGCGACAACCTGCTGACATGGGGTAAAGCCGCAAGAAGAGGAACGGATCCTGAGCAGAGCGTGTCAGGTACGACCTACAACCGTTTCCCTGCTACAAAGAACATTACCTTCGGCGTGCAGGTAACTTTCTAAAAAAAGGAGCATTAGATTATGAAAAAATATATTGGCGCGGCGATTGCCGCGATATCAGCCCTGACGCTGTCTTCGTGCGGTGACCTGCTCGATACCCAGCCTACAAGCTCAATCTCCGACAAGTCCATCTTTACGACCGTATCCGGAGCACAGGGCGCGCTGAACGGAGTCTACAACCTCATCGATTTCAGCGGAAGCGGAAGAGCGGATACTGAAGGATACGTAGCGCAGCTGATGACTTTTTCCGTTGACGGAGAAGACATCATCGTGAACGGCGGATGGTACGGATATGACTACAACATGTGGGGACACCAGAGAGGAGACATATTCAAGTCTTCTGCACTCTGGAACTACTACTACAACATCATCAACAACGTAAACAGCATCATAGCCTACACTCCCGCGATAGAGACTTCAAACGAAGCGGAGAAGGACAACATCCTCGGACAGGCTTACGCCATCAGAGGCTGGGCTTACTTCAACCTTATCCAGCTTTACCAGCAGACCTATGCTGTGTCCAACCCCAGGAACATGCCCGGTGTGCCTATCTATACCGAACCCACGACTGAAAAGACCGAAGGCAAGGGAAGAGGAACCGTCGATCAAACATATCAGCAGATAACCGGTGACCTTCTGCAGGCAGAGACTCTCCTGGATGGCAAAACCAGAACAGCCAAGAACCACATCGACCAGTCAGTATGCCGCGGCATCCTCGCCCACGTATACATGGTCATGAACAACTGGCCTGAGGCAGAAAGATACGCCCACCTCGCACGTCAGGGATATCCTCTCACCACCAATGCACAGTGGGGGCAGGGATTCAACAACAACACCGTAGAATCATGGATGTGGTGCATGCTGCAGGATCAGGAGAACAGACTCTCCTCAAAAGGTGACTACAGCCCGTTCGCTCTCTGGGCAAACGGCATAGTCAGAGGAAGCAACGACCGCTGGTCATTCAACTGCTTCTACCTCAACGACCGTTTCGCACAGCTTTTCGATGAAAACGACATCCGCGGACAGCAGATCCACTATGATTCATCATTGGGACTGCACAAATCGGACAAGTTCTATGACAACACTGATCTCTGCGGAGACTTCCCCTTCATGCGTTCGGAAGACATGCTTCTGCTCGAAGCTGAAGCCATGGCACGTCAGGCAAGATACACTGAGGCAAAAACGCTTCTCAACGATCTTCAGAGCCTGCGCGGTGCGACTCCCTCACCTCAACGACCGTTTCGCACAGCTTTTCGATGAAAACGACATCCGCGGACAGCAGATCCACTATGATTCATCATTGGGACTGCACAAATCGGACAAGTTCTATGACAACACTGATCTCTGCGGAGACTTCCCCTTCATGCGTTCGGAAGACATGCTTCTGCTCGAAGCTGAAGCCATGGCACGTCAGGCAAGATACACTGAGGCAAAAACGCTTCTCAACGATCTTCAGAGCCTGCGCGGTGCGACTCCCTCACCAGCGACCGACCAGGCCCTGATAGAGAACATACTCCTGGAACGCAGAAAAGAGCTTTACGGTGAAGGCTATGACTGGTTCGATCTCATCAGATGCCAGAAACCTCTGCTCCGTGAAGGTAGCCACGCCAACTTCGGCGGTGCGACTCCCCTTCCTGCAAGATCATGGAGATATGTCTACCAGATTCCTACGACCGAGATTCTGAACAACCCCAACATCAACTCTGATGTATGGCCCGCTGAAGGTGCCGGACAGAATCCGTTCGGAGACAGGTCTCTCGCTCTCAACTAATCCAACAGTTCTAAAAAAGAAAGAATATGAAAATTATCAATATAGCCTTGAGTACCCTCTTGGCGGCAGGAGTGAGTCTCTCCTTCGTGTCCTGCGAACACGAAACGCTCCAGAAAGAGCTCAGCACCAAAGGGAAAACGGCCCTGAACGTGCCCACAGGAATAAGCTACGATCCTGAAATGAGTTCAGTAAAGGTCAGCTGGGATCCCGTGGAGAATGCAGGACAGTACTGGTATGAACTCAGGAATCCGGCAAACTACATCATCAGCGGAGGGCTGACCACCTCAACTTCAGTGAACGTGTCCGGTCTTCACCACACGACTACGTACAACTTCAAGCTCAAAGCCATTCCGTCAGGAACAGTCGCAAAAGAGTACTGCTCATCGGAGATATCCGAAACGGAAGTGAGCACTAAAGCCAAGAAGATCTGGAAATACGAATGGAGCCGCCCTGCGGTCTGCTATTTTGTCAACAACAGGTATTACACCAACACTGTGTTCGGCAAGGAGGCCGATACTGACAAGTACGTCCTTGAGTCATATTCAAGCATCGACGGATTTGATCTTGTCTTAACTGTCAACGCTCAGGGAAAGTATCAGGTTGACCCGACCAGCGACACATATTATGGAAAGGCGGGCTGGGAGACCCGTGTATATCACGGCGTAGGCGGCGCTCAATATCCATACATATCGATTGATGAACAATATAACTCATCAGCGGAAGGAAATACGTCAACAGGCGGTTCACTATTCCTGTCATGCTATAGTCCTTCACATGAGTGGGGATGGTTCTCAGTCTACTATGGAGATCAAATACCCCAATAAGGTATCAATCCGAGAAAAAAGGGCCGGCTCTAACAGCCGGTCCTTTTTGTATATTGACAATGTCTCAACATGGCATTTTTCTTTGGGTCTGCCGAAAACCGCATTATCCATACAGAAATGGGAAATCAACTGACACTCCGGCCCTGCCGGATATTGCCCGAAAGAATTCTCGTCAACGCAGGTAAAGGTTTGTACGATTGCATAGAAACCAAACGGAATGGAGGAAAATGAAAAAAACGGGGAAAATTCCCCGTCATAGCTTTAAATTAAACTTATAAACTTAATGTGATTACTGCTTGTCGGGCCTCTTTCCCCAGATCTTTTCCATAACGGCAAAAGCCAGCTCATCATACTCTTTGAGCTGCTCGTAGTTGAACGGATAATAGTCGTTTTCTCCCCAGTAGGCTTCGCACATCTCGGAAAAATATTCGGCGACGGAGTTGAGACAATATGCACCGTTCTCGGTAACAGTATAGTTCCAACTGCTCTCTGGGTCGGAAGTGTAGTATCTGTAGGCAGTACCCTTATACATACCGGCATCCTTCGCATGATTATAGGCTGCAAGGATGTCTTCGTTGTTGAAACCTCCGTTGATTCCCTGATCATGATAAAGGTGGCAAAGTTCATGAAGAACCATGTACGGCTGGTTCTGACGGGACCATTTGTAGTAGTTGACAAAATTGCTTATCTCTACACAATGCCATTTTGCCATCATGTAACCCTGCTGAGCGAGAAACTCTTTACTCGTGTGGTACCAAGCAGCTCCGTTATCCTGGATGGACCTTTCAAGCCAGATGGGCTGACTTTTCATAACTTTCAAAGCAGCAGCAGGAATTATCTTGTTGATCTCGGTCAGGTCGAGCTTCATCTTGGCGACAGCATTCCGTCCGTCAGACGTATTCACTTCCGAGGTTCTGATTTTGAAGGAAAAACCTTCATGTTCTACAGTAGTCCATTCAGCGACAGGATTCTTCGGGTCAGTTTTTTTCTTCGAATCCTCAGGATCGTCCTTCCCGCATGAGGAGAAAACACCGGCGCCCAACATAGCGACTGCCGCAAAACAGAGCAAAAATTTTTTCATGCAAGTAAAAAGTTTATTGTTCGAGAACTTAGTTATAGTCGGTTGTTTTTTTAACAATCTGTTCAAATCTAAGATTAATTAATTAAAAAACAAAAGCTGACGGCACAAAATGAAATCTTCAATGCATCATCAATACCTCCAGGGCGAATGAGCGGAAAAAGCATGGGATTTAGTATATTTGCAGATGCGAAACAGGTAATAAACTAAAACATATACACACTATGTCAGTCATTGATAACATAATCGCGCGTGCGAAATCAAACAGGCAGCGCATCGTGCTCCCGGAATCTCTCGAAGAGCGCACAATCAAAGCGGCGGACAAGGCTCTCGCGGATGGTCTCGCAGACATAATCCTGATAGGCTCTCCTGAAGAAATCCATGCCTACGCTGAAAAACTCGGCCTGAAAAACATCGGCAAGGCGACTATCATAGACCCCGCTACCAGCGACAAAACGGAAAAATACGCAGATCTCCTCTTCCAGCTCCGCCAGAAAAAAGGCATGACAGTGGAAAAGGCTCACGAACTCGTCAAGAACCCTCTTTACTTCGGATGTCTCATCATCAAGAGCGGTGACGCCGACGGTCAGATCAGCGGAGCACTTTCCACCACCGGCGAGACTCTTCGTCCGGCCCTTCAGATAATCAAATGCGCTCCCGGCATCACATGTGTCAGCGGTGCAATGCTTTTGCTCACCAAAACGCCTCAATACGGAGAAGACGGTGTGCTCGTGATGGGTGACGTGGCCGTTACACCCATGCCGGATGCATCACAGCTCGCACAGATTGCCGTATGCACGGCACAGACCGCAAAAAGTGTGGCCGGATTTGCAGAACCGAGAGTTGCAATGCTCTCATTCTCGACCAAAGGTTCCGCATCTCACGAAGTTGTGGACAAGGTCGTGGAGGCCACAAAACTCGCGAAGGAACTCGATCCCGCACTGAAAGTAGACGGCGAACTTCAGGCAGACGCCGCTCTCGTTCCTTCAGTCGCCCAAAAGAAAGCACCGGGTTCCGACATCGCAGGGCACGCCAACGTGCTTGTCGTCCCCAATCTGGAAGTCGGTAACATCGCCTACAAACTTGTACAGCGCCTTGGAGGTGCGGATGCAATAGGCCCCATCCTCCAGGGAATTGCACGTCCGGTCAACGACCTGAGCCGCGGCTGCTCCGTGGACGACATCTACAAGATGATTGCCATCACAGCCTGCCAGGCAATGGACGCAAAATAAACCAGGGATTTCTGATCATTTGAGAGGGAAGCCGGACTTTTGTCCGCAGGCTTCCCTCTTTTCATTGTAGAGCCATACATGCCATTCCTTTTCCGCCGGCTCCGTGGCGCAAGGATTTCATCGTGTGAACTTCGCGTACAGACTCTGCCGGGCGTACATCAATGACGGAGCAGACCTACGATCTTCTCCGCAACAGGATCGGTAAGTTTCATGCAAAGTCCTATCAGAACAGCGCAGATGACCGTCCCCGTCCCGAGCACATAGATATCTCCTTTTCCGAGAACATTTCCAAAAAAGAAGAAGCATGCGGCCGCTGACAGGACAACCATCGTGCAGTCCATGGCTATCTTCATGGAACTGAAACTTTTCCTGCTGACCTCCGACAATGCGAATGCCGTCATCTCCGCCGAAAGCATCCAGGCATCCGCGGCAACCTCCAGACTAACCCCGAAGGCCGAAACGGCACATGAGAAAAGCGTAAGTCCATAACGTGACGCAAGGGTATGCGGATGCAGCCACGAGAAAATGTCCAAGGACAGATCGATCATATACCCGAAAATGGCCGAAGCAATGATCTGCAACAGATACTTAGGTTTGAACGCCTTTCCGAGCAGCACCACCTGCACGAAAATGTAGGTGCAGTTCACTATGAAATTGAACGTACCTACGCTCAGCACGGGCCATCTGAGATTCAGCACATAAGCCGGACAGGACAAAGGAGCCGTCCCTATGTTCGATATGATGGTCAAGGCTATTCCTGCCGCCGAAAGAAACATTCCGAGCGTAGCAATCGCATATCGCAAAAACACATTTACGAACCCTTCGTTTTCGGACCTGCCTTTATTCCTGTCATCTGATATCTTTAACTGTCCAGACATGACTTTTTCTTTTTTTCACCGCTTTCTCTATCTTTGTTTCGCATCCCGCCGCAATGGCCGATACCGTACAAAAATAAGAAAAAAATCATCCGCACAGCCAGAACAACCGACTGCAAACAAAATGCGGCAAAGAGAACGAATCAATTCCGTTTGTATGTATTTTTGCAGTGATGGACAGATTACTTACTTTTTTATTGGCAGCAGTACTTTCTTTGACACTTACTGCCGAAAAACATCCCTTTGACAAACTGAATGTCAAAAAATACAGCATAGACAGCGCTTGGCCGACATCCTTCCGCTCCGTGAAGGGCAAAGCGAGCATTTCCGTGGACAACAGCGGGGACAGGCGCGACGTGACCGGCATTTCCGCCGTAGTATACAGAAAAGGGGGACGCTTCGCTGAAGGTGCCTGCGATGATGTCCGCTTTGAAAAGGGAGAGAAGACATACTCCTTGAACGGGACCGTCTCCCTGGCAGACGGGGTTTCAGTCTGGCAAGCAATAGGGGCCGCCCTTTCTTTCAGACCCTCCGAATACACAATCGACATATGCGCAGTCATGAAACATGAAAACGGGACCGTCGAGCAGATAGAAAGGATTGGCGTTCCGGCTACGCGCTTCCTCAAATGAACCGATTCCTGTTGTAAAAGCCCCCGTTATATCAGGATGTCGCTGAACATCGGCAATTAAATATTCAGGAAATCGTCAAAAACGGGGAAAAATGTTATCTTTGCAAACCACAAATCCGGTGAGTTGTCCGAGTGGTTGAAGGAGCCTGCCTCGAAAACAGGTGTACGTGCGAGCGTATCGGGGGTTCGAATCCCTCACTCACCGCAGTTACCGCTGATAATCAGTAGGTTACGCGTTTTGTACACAAAATTTTACACACCGTGTAAGTTTTTGTGTACTTTTTTATTGTGCTATACCGAGGGCTAATAGACATTTTGAGTGATAAAATCGCCATAATCGTCTAATATTCATATATCTGCGACTATTATCACTGATATGGTAAAAAATGCTTTTTTTGCGGGTCGTATTAGTTCCTCCGTCCTGTGGCGTTCATCCTCCGTCTGGCAAGTGGCAAGAATTTCATCACGTTTTTCCGTTGTGATTATGAAAGCTTCGTTACAACCGGCCAGCACGCCACGGTATATCTTTATATCCCATTTCTCGAGCGGAGTGCCTACGGCCTCGATCTTCCGCTTTATGCTTTGCTCAATCGGGGACAGGATTACCCAGCTGTCACTCCCGGTGAAGTCACAGACGGTGCCTTGACGCTGAACGAAAAGGCTCTTTGTTCCATTGATGGTTTCCTCAATCCAACCGTCAATGCACATGCTCTCCCTGGAGCAGAAGTTGTTGATCTCAAACCTTTGATTTTCAACAGTCTGTTTGTCGCTTCTGACTCTGATGTAACCGTAAATCATACTTTTTAAGTGTGTTAGCGTTTCTGTGTATGCATAAAGATGCTTGTTTTTGTATGTTAAGTCTTTGAATCCTTATGAAAGGAACAGCCTCATATCTGATGAAATTTCTGGACGGATCTCAGAAACGCCTCATCATCCCGTCTATCAGCGCAACTACGACTGGAAGAAGGAGAACTGCAAGCAATTGTTCGATGACCTGGTCAGCGTCATAAAGGAAAGGAAAGAGACACACTTCTTCGGAAGCATTGTGTCTTATGCCCACAGCAGGGATGAGGTTGTCCTAATCGATGGCCAGCAGCGCATCACCACCGTATCGCTTATCCTTATTGCCATTCTCAATGCGATGAAGAGCGGCACCGTGACAACCAAAGACGATACACTCCCGCTTCGCATTGAGGACTTTCTGGTCGACAAGTATGATAAGACGGAGCGCAAAGTTCGTTTGAAGCCGTTCCGTGATGATTGCGTTGCTTTTGACCGGCTCATTTACAAGGATGCATCAGAATACATCCCAGAATCCAACGTCACCATTAACTACCGTTTTTTACGATCGAATCGTCACATATAAAGAACTCACTGTCAAGGAGCTGTTCCATGCTATCATTTGCCTTGAAATCATTGACATTGAACTGGAGCCGCAGCACGGCGATAATCCCCAGCTCATTTTCGAAAGCCTGAACTCCACCGGCCTTGACTTGACAGAATCCGACAAAATCAGGAACTTCGTGCTGATGAATTTGGAGCCGGCAGTACAGGAGAGTTATTACGATAAGTATTGGAACAAGATTGAGAGATGCAGCCGGGACGAGCTGGATGGCTTTGTGCGTAACTACCTCACAATCAAGCAGGGTGTTATTCCTACATTGAAAGGGATCTATCCGGCTTTCAAATACGAAAGCCCAGGATAACATCGAGGCCATTTTGCAGGATATGCTGGTCTATGCCTCCGCCTATCAAGACGTGGTGACATTCAATGTTGGAGACGAGGGATCCAATGATGTCGCGAAACAACTGGATCTCCTGGATATGACGGTCGCTTATCCTTTCTTGATGGCATTTGTCGCCTATGCGAAAGAAACCGGCATGGATGGTAAGGAAATATACAAGGTTTTCTCCTGTGTGGAAACCTTCATATTCCGCCGTCTGATGTGTGACTTGCCGGCCAGTGCTCTCAACAAGATATTCGCAACACTGCACAACTCCGTCCTGAAGAACAAGCGAGAGGCGGATTCTTACTCTTCTGTGATGATATATCTCCTCGAGAGCCGCAAGCTGTCCAGCGTCTTCCCGAAGGACGAGGAGTTCATCAATGGCTATTCGACTACCTCTATTCCAAGAAAGAGGAAATTGAAGCCGAATACGGCGGAGAGCTTATTTGGGAAAGAATGTCAGATAAACGAGCCTGCCGCATCAAGGACGAAATGCCTTGTCATACATTCGAATTGAACGACAAGACCGAAGTCCTCGAGTTTATGCGTTCCTCTGCTGAACGAATGTATCCTGTCTTCCACAGGTATATCACAGAATTTGCCAACCTTTAGCATACTCGTAATATGGCCCACAAGAAATCCATACGCTTCTACAATGACCGCGAGGTCCGTGCCGTTTGGGATGAACAGCATTCCAAATGGTGGTTCTCGGCCATCGTTATTGTTCGTGCCATCAATGACGAGGAGGATTACGTCAAGGCTGGTAATTACTGGCGTTGGCTCAAGCGGCAGCTTACCGGCAAGGGGGTTCAACTCGTGAGTGTCACTCACGACTTCAAGTTCGAAGCGCCGGACGGCAAGCAGCGGGCATCGGATGCGCCGGATACGGAGTGCGTCCAGACGCTTGCCACGCACTATCCCGCCAATCGTGCGAATGCTTTCCTGGACTGGTTCACTTACAGCGACAATACCATCGATGGTCATAGCAAGAAGAAGGCGTATGATCTCTTCGAAAGCGGCCTGCTGGACTCCCTGGAGCCGGGGACGGTGAAGTGCATGCAGCAGATTCACGCCTATATCTTCGGCGGTTTGTATGATTTCGCCGGCCAGATCCGCACCAAGAATATCAGTAAAGGCGGTTTTACTTTTGCTAACGCCCTGCATTTCCCAACGATTCTTCCGACCATCGAGAAGATGCCGGAAACCACTTTCGATGAAATTGCGGACAAGTATGTGGAAATGAACGTTGCCCATCCATTTATGGAAGGCAACGGCCGCAGCACACGCATCTGGCTGGACCTGATGCTGCGCCGCTCCCTCAATAAATGCGTCGATTGGAGCCGGATAGACAAAAATGCCTATCCGGAAGCGATGCGTCGCAGTGTAGCTGCTCCATCCCCCATCAAGGCCCTCCTTTCCGGTGCCCTCACTGACAAGATTTCCGACGGCGAAACCTTTATGAAAAGAATCTACTACTCCTACTACTACGAGCAAAGCGAATGAATTGATAGCGAATCGTTGCCGCAGGCCGCAATAATGAATGCGGCCGCAAGCATGGTCATGACTTTCATGGTCATGACTTTTTTCATACTATTTCAGTTTATAGATCTTCTCAGCATTTCCCCGGGCTATGGCATATTTCTGTTCGGGAGTCAGATCGGACTTGTCCAGAAAGAAGCGCAGGGGCTGATTCTTGATGTAGGGATAGTCTTCGCTCCAGATAATATGTTCCGTCCCGACGAGTTTGACAAAATAATCCAGCTGCATCCCGGACATGATGCCCGATGGAGTGAACCAGATGTTCTCTTTGTAATAATCGGAAACTTTCTTCTTCAAGCCGGTCTTCTCCTGATCAAGCATGTAGTCCATCCTTTCCAGAAAGGCAGGGATGTCCTCACCCCAATGGCCCGACACGAACTTGAGATTCGGGTATTTATCGAAAATGCCGCTGAGGACCATTCTGGCCACATGGATACCTACGTCCAAGTGCCATCCGAAGCCTGCGCTGCCGAACTCCGCTCCGACGATGGCGCTGTAGCTGTCGGACATGTAGTAATATTCGATGATTTCGCTTTTCACAAAGTCCGGATGCCAATACACCGGGACATCCAATTCAGCCGCCTTGGCGAAGATGGGCAGAAACTCAGGCTCATCGTAGAAGCGTCCTTTGTACTGGCCTGTGAGCAGCACACCCACAAACCCGAGCTCCTTAACCGTACGTTCAAGCTCTGCAGCGGCAGCTTCGGGGTCTGCCATGGGTAAAGTAGCCATGGCACGGAAACGGTCCGGATGTTCTGCCACTCGCTGCGCCAGTATGTCATTGGCCTCTCTACAGATACGCACAGCCTCGTCGGCGGGGACCACATCGTCCACCGGGGCCGTATAGGAAAGAATCTGCATTCCTATGCCGTATTCGTCCATATGCGGCAGGCGCTTGCGGTCAATGTCCAGCAGATCCTGGCCAATCAGCCTGCGCGAGGCAAAAAAGGACATTGCCTCGGCCATTTTGCCGACCGGCTTCGGCTTCAGGTAGCTGTACTTGGCATTGGCATCAATGATTTCCTGTGAAGTGAAATGCTCCTCAATCGTGATGAGCGGAAGTGTTTTAAAATCCATAGCGTTTTATTTGTTTTTTGCAGGGGACGGCCTTGAGGCTCATCATGGCTGCAAGGGTCAATCAAATTGTTCTCATCTCAGATGCAAAGGTAGACGTCCTTTTGCGGATAGTGTTACCAAAAGCAGGGGAATGATTACCATTTTATAAGATTATCAACTATTTTTGCTAAAGAATGGATAACAAGGACAACCAACACGTAAGAGAAGTAAACCGTAGCTTCTGGGAAGAACATTACACCAGCGGTGACTTCCAATATGTTTCCGAACACATATTTCTCACGCGCGGAATCGGCAAAGGGTACGATACACAATTCCGGAGCGGAGACCCGTTTCAGATCCGGAATCTGCACCTGGCGTATTTCGTGCGCGGCGGCATCGACAATACGGTAAACCTGATACGCAGACACTACACGGCAAATCAACTGATGGTGGCAACGCCTGACAGCATCCTTTCGCAGGAACGGCGGTCGGACGACTTTGACATGCAGGTACTTCAGCTGAGCCCGGACTATGTGGCCGAATTGTTAAACGGCAACGTTCCGCCGGCATTCGCAAACCACATGAGCGAATTCACTCTGACGCTGTGCGAGGAAGACTCATCCGCATATCTTGGTCTGACTGCAGGTCTCTGGCGGCTGATTCACGCCCGGACGAAAGCACCGGCCGCCATAAACGCATGCTGCACCGCAATTCTCCGGTTCGTACACGAACTTACCCTCTCCCGGGTGAAAGTACAGAATACCGAAGGCTCCCGCAACATCGTCATATTCAACCGCTTCATCGCTTTGGTGAACGAGCGTTGCGATGAGCGCCGGGACATGCCCTTCTATGCCGATGCAATCGGTCTTACCAAACAACACTTGAGTTCCATAATCACTGCAACCAGCGGACGGACGGCATCATCATGGATAGCCGAGGCCATTCTCTCCCGAATCAAGATTCTCCTTCGCCACAGCGATCTTACCTCAGCTGAAATATCGGACAGGCTGAACTTCTCGGCACCTTCACATTTCGCCCGCTTTTTCAAACACATGACCGGGATGACACCGCAGGAGTACAAAGTAACTGCAAAATAAAAAGCATGGGAAAACCGTTTTTCGCAGAAAGTGCATACCTTAGCATCTCGGACAAAAAACCGACACGCAATATGAAAAATACATTACTTCTCACTTTCGCAGCCACCCTGCTTCTGGCAGGCTGCAGACAGAATGCAGATGCCGTGCAGACATCTCCGTCCGATGAAGCGACGGTATATCTGACCAGGGAAATATCCCCCGAATCACTGGTAAAAATCTACAAGGCACTCGACGTCCCGGCCAAGGGACGTGTGGCCATAAAGATGTCCACCGGAGAAGGGAGCAACCCGAACTACCTGAAACCCGAACTTGTAAAAGATCTGTTCTATGAAGTTGACGGTACGCTTGTGGAATGCAACACCGCCTACGGCAGCGGTGCAGGCAATGAAAAAGATGAACGCAACACGTCCGAAAACCACTGGGACGTCATAAGGCGTCACGGCTTCACGGACTATTTTCCCGTGGACATCATGGACGAATATGACGAAATCCGCATACCCGTAAAGGATCAGCGCCACATAAAATACGACATCGTGGGCGGACACATGGCCAACTATGACTTCTTGATCGCACTGAACCACTTCAAAGGCCACCCCATGGGCGGCTACGGCGGAGCGCTCAAGAACCTGTCCATAGGCTGCGGCAGCCAGAACGGAAAGGCCTACATCCACTCGGCCGGCAAAATGGAGAAGCTGGACATGAGCAAACTGTGGACTCCGGAATATATCGGAGATCAGGACGGTTTTCTGGAGAGCATGGCGGCAGCCGCCCAGGCAGTAGCGGACTATTTCCGGAAACATCAGGGCATCATATACATAAGCGTGATGAACAACATGTCGATTGACTGCGACTGCGTGGACCATCCGGCACCGGTCAAACTTGAGGACTACGGCATTTTGGCGTCAACCGACCCCGTGGCGCTGGACCAGGCCTGCATAGACATCATCAACAACCAGGAAGTCACTGCAACCAACGACCCTACCGACCTTCTCGGCCGCATAGACAAGCAGCACGGCATCCACACGATAGAACATGCCGAAGCCATCGGTCTGGGATCGCGCCGTTACAAACTGGTCAGCATCGACAAATAAGCGCCGATGACAGAAAAGAAACGATCACCGGGCAGGTTTATCTGGCGACAGTTCCCTGCGCCCTCAGATTTGGCCGCCCGGATTTCCATGCTGAAAACCATCTTGGAAGCATCGGTAACAATGTGTGGGTCGGCCTAAACCTTGGACAACAACGGAATTACGCCTTCAGCCCAATGCCTCAGATTGGAGACGGCGGTTTCGGGCCGGACAGCGGTTTCAGCCGGCAGTCCCGGAGGATTGATGCAGAACACTTCCGAAAAACCGCCTTCCAAAAGCGAGACCCTGTTATCCACACGCCCGGCGACCAGCCATACAGGCACCGACGCCTGCCTGCACCGTCCAAGCACCCTTTCGGGAAGTTTACCCATAAGAGTCTGGGGGTCAGCGCTTCCCTCCCCCGTTATCACCAGTCCGGCATGGGCAAGTTTTGAATCAAAGTCCAGGATATCCAGAAGCAGATCTGCACCGGAACGTATCTCAGCTCCCAGAAATTGCATGAACGCATAGCCGAGGCCTCCGGCTGCACCTGCTCCGGCCCGCATGGACATGTCATGTCCGAGATGTCCGGCGGAAACAGAAGCGAACACCCTCGCCCGCTCATCGAGCAGAGGCAGGACATCGGCGTCCGCACCTTTCTGCGGAGCAAATACATAAGCCGCACCATCAGGTCCGCAAAGAGGATTGCGCACATCTGACGCCAACACAAAACGGCATCTGCCAAGCTCGGAAAAAGGCAAGGCATATATATCGCCCCCGGGAACGATCTTTTCCGCAAGGGCTCTCAACATGCCCTCGCCGCTGTCGCTTGTACCGCTGCCCCCGAGTCCTATCAGAAACCGGCGGCAACCTTTCTGCATAGCGGCTAAAACAACCTCTCCCACTCCATAAGAAGTGGCAACCAAGGGGTTGCGCTCCTCAGGAGACATAAGGGAAAGCCCGCAGGCACGGGCCGTTTCTATAATTGCCGTTCCGTCAGGCGTTATGCCGAACTCGGCATCCGTCGGCCTCATAAAAGGGTCGTGTACACGGACACTGACACGATTTCCTCCCAAAGCGGAGGTAAAGGCCTCAAGCATACCGTCTCCCCCGTCGCTCATGGGGAAAGCTCTGACATCATAGCCGCTTTCAGTGAATACGGATGACAGCGTCTTCTCTATCTCGTCCGAAGCGAGACAGCCCTTGAAGGAATCTATAGCAAGTATTATCTCCATGGAAAGTTCTCCCGGCGGTAAAAATACGGATTTCAGCCGGCATCCTGAAGATATGCGATTCTTTTTCTCATCCGATAAAAGATAAAAGGACGGACAGTGGGGAATAATCCTTAAGGCAAAGCGATTTTTCAGTTATGTTTTGTATGAATCCAAAAAATAAGTATATTTGCAGGACAAAACGAAAGCGGTCAGACCGCGCATCTGGATGTGGCGCAGTTGGTAGCGCACCTGGTTAGGGACCAGGAGGTCGCTGG